>RFIY01000067.1 GCA_003695505.1 Candidatus Dadabacteria bacterium
GCACGCATCCTTGCGAAAGTCGCACAGGACGAAGGTGTGGACGTATTCATCCTCGGCAAACAGGCAATCGATGACGATGCCAATCAGACCGGCCAGCTCGCTGCGGCCCTGCTCGACTGGCCACAGGCCTGCTTTGCGTATAAGGTCGAGGTAGACGGCGATGCCTTCAAGGTCGGCCGTGAAGTCGATGGCGGTATCGAGTGGGTTCGCCTCAACAAGCCCGCTGTGATCACGGCGGATCTGCGCCTGAATGAACCCCGTTATGCAAGCCTGCCCGGCATCATGAAGGCCAAGAAGAAGGAAGTCCGTGAAGTGACACCGGGCGATCTCGGCGTCGACGTCGCTCCGAAGGTGACGATCGAGCAACTGGAGACACCGCCTGCACGTGGTGGCACGAAGATCGTTGAGTCCGTCGACGAACTGATCGACGTGCTGCGTAACGAAGCCAAAGTATTTTAAGCGAGGGAGCAATACACCATGTCTCGTACACTCGTTATCGCTGAAGTTTACGAAGGTCAGTATCGCGCGGCAACGCTCCATGCCGTCCGCGCGGCCCAGGACCTTAAAGAAAAATCGGGTACGCCGTATGACATCCTGGTCATCGGCCCGGCATCGGCAACGGATGAGGTCCGCGGCGTGGGTGCCGACAAGGTCATCCACGCGGAAGGCCTCGATCACTACCTCGCCCGCCCGTGGTCCGCGACGGTCGCCGAAGTGGCAAAGTCCGGTGGCCACGACACGATCATGATGACGGCGACGACTATGGGCAAGGACCTGTGCCCCTGTGTCGCCGCACGACTCGACGCCGGGATGGCCAGCGACGTTTCCGAAATCGTTGATGGATCTACATTCCGCCGTCCGGTGTATGCCGGCAACCTGATCGCCACGGTGAAGATTGGCACCCCGGTAAAGGTGCTCAGCATTCGCTCGACCGCGTTCGATAAGGCTGCAACTGGACAGGGAGAAAGCCCCGTTGAGAGCGCGTCCGTGGCATCCGTCGAAGCAAAAGAAACCTACCTCGAATACGAAACGGCAGAGGGTGGCGATCGTCCCGAACTGACCGAGGCCAGCATCGTCGTTTCCGGTGGTCGTGGCACGAAGGGCGATTTCGAACCGGTTTACAAGCTGGCCGATGTACTGGGTGCGGCTGTTGGCGCATCGCGCGCAGTCGTCGACGCCGGCTGGGCCCCGAACGACTGGCAGGTCGGCCAGACCGGTAAAGTCGTCGCGCCAGAGTTGTATATCGCACTTGGCATCTCGGGTGCGATTCAGCACTGGGCTGGCATGAAAGACTCCAAGACGATCGTCGCGATCAACAAGGACCCCGAAGCGCCGATTATGGAGCTGGCCGACTACGGCCTGGTCGCAGATCTGTTCCAGGCCGCGCCGGAACTGGCGGACAAGCTGCAACAACTCAAGGACGCCGGAGAAATCTCCCTGTAAGCAGCCTGTTCGTCAAATACGGGTTCACAAAAAATGGCCTGCGCCAGTCGGCGCAGGCCATTTTTCTTGCCCCAACGCAGCGGTGTCAGTTCGCAGTAGCTGCGGCAGCGGGCGACTTCGTCGCGCGAACGCGTTTTTTGACTTTCTTTTCCGGCACGAACGTCGTCGCTCGACTGTTGGGTCCCATGGGCCTCGGCTCCCCCATCAGCTCCTCCTGGATCCACCGCCGGAACATGTTGACCTTTTCGAACCCCTTTGGGACATCCTCATAGAACCGGTACACGCCTTTTTCGAAGAAGACCCGGCGATCCTGCGTATGCAGATACCACGTCTGAGCGATCATACCCCACGGATAGACCAGCCCCATGATCGTCTTCGTGTCGAGTTTCCAGCTCCACTGGCGCTCCGGCATGTAAACGGCCAGCGTCCACTCGGTCACCTCGTCTTCGATCGGTGTCGTACAGTGGATGACCTTTGCTTCGAAGCCTTCGATGTCGACTGTGTTGATATGAATACCGAGGCCATGGAATTCGGAATCCATCTGGATCTCGATTGCCTTGTCTTCGCGCCGCATCGGGATCGGCCCGATTTTGTCTGGCAGTTTCATGCGCATCGTGTTCTTCGTACGAAAACGGTGCTTCTCGTAGTACGCCTGCGGCTCTGAGCGGTAACGGTCGGAACCGTGGAGCATCATGAAATGTTGATCGTCGACGATATTTTCGTGCAGCGGCGCCATGTGCGTCGGGGCGATCGAACGCGCGAATGCGCGCCGTGGCAAGTGGGTCACATCTGGCAGATCCAGTTCCCATTTTGGTTCGCCAACGCCTTCGGGGCTGTCCGGATCGAACCAGAACATGATGAGTCCATTGACCTCACGCACGGGGTGACAGGGTATGCAATTCTTCGGATCGCTGCGGAATTCTTTTGGACCACTCAGCGGCTTGCCGTTCTCGAACGCATAGCGGTGATAGCCACAAATGAGCTTGCCGTCCCTGACTTCGCCCAGCCCGCCGCTGAACAATCCATCCATATGTGGGCAGCGGTCCGAATGGATGACCGGACGCCCGTCCTTGCCGCGATAGGCAACCAGATCCTTGCCGCAAAGTTTCTTGTGAATGACCTCGCCGTCTGCGAGATCCTTGCCGGGCACGAACAGGTACCAACCGGGAAAATACCGCGGGAAATCACCATAACGGCGCTCATAATCGGCCTTTGGCAGAAAGAACTGCGAGTCCTTGAACAAATTGTGCACCGCCAGGCGGGCGACAAACTGGGCGAAGAATGCCTTGTTTTCGACATCCTTGATTCTCAGGTCCATGTGGATCCTCCTCGAAAGCGTTTTTGTCCGACTGCGTGAGCCAATCTCACGGCACCGACCACTATAACGCGAATACTTTTCGGCTTTATTCGGATTTTCAACCACGCTATATCTGGTCTTTTAACGGGAAGCTGCGGCCACGGGCCGAACATTCTTGTGCAATGAAAACGACGAACGCAGACCTGGTTGCGAATGTATTTCGGATTTTGAATGGATGCGCTGAGGTTGCACAACCTCTTTTGCAAACGCGCGTTATTGACGATGTGCGGCACGCGCAGACCGCTTGTTTGCGACGATACGCGCGCACTTGACAGGTTTAACGCGCTGCGTTATATTGAACATGTCCAGGCAAGCGCACCATCTTCAACCACATTTCCAAGGAGAAGTCAGATGGCCAACCTGCTGAACATCGATGAGCTGAAAGCTCGTCAACAAGAACTGATTGACCGCGCCCGTACGTTGATCGACCGAGCCGTAGAGTCTGGCCGGTCCTACGTCGAGGTGACCCGCTCCAACATCGAGGCGGAAGTCGAGGATCTGCTCGGTAAGGTTCGGGACTACAGCGCGCGTGGCCAGGAGCTGGTCCAGAGCCAGGTCTCCCGCCAGCTCGAAGCTGTTCAGGCACTCGAGACCGACATCGTCGGACGCACCGAGGCCCTGCTCGAGCAATATGGTCCAGAGCTTGAAAAGCGCGTCCCGGCTGCTGCATCGCTGGTCGAATTCGCTGACCAGATCGTGAAGAGCGCGGATGACCGGTTCCGTACCCTGCTACAGCGCGCCAGTGAACTCGCCGTGGTTGAAGCAGAGGCAGAAAAGGCAGCAGCACCCGCGCCCGCGGCTGCAGCCAAGACGACTGCTACAGCGGCCAATCCGATCAAGGACTATGACAAGCTGAATGCACAGAATGCCATCAAGGCTCTGAGTGGCCTCTCGCGGGAACAGCTCGAAGCGGTACGCGCCTATGAAGCCGCTCACAAGAACCGCAAGACGGTTCTTGCCGCGATCGACGAGCAGCTCAGCGCCTGAGTCCCGCCCCGCCCCGCTTCGGGGCGGGCCCCGATCTTTGGCACTCCCCGGAGAGACGGTCGCACGGACCTCCTTCGCAAATCCGGGTTCCCCGGTACGCGCCCGCTCTCCAAAAGGGCCGCCACCATCAGGTGGCGGCCCTTTCTTTCTTCCTTTGGTGAACGAGATCTTTCGCCTCCGTACACAGAACGCCATAGCTTTATCCTGTACCGCTTTGGCATTGTCGATCGGGCACGAATCTGCGCGCACGGACAAGGGCTGTTAAAATTGACATCTGGATCAACTTATGGCTCAACTCTATTTCATTCGTCATGGCCAGGCCTCTTTTGGCCAGGCCGACTATGACCAGCTTTCGGAGCTTGGCGTCGAACAATCGCGCCACTTGGGGGCATTTTGGCGCCGACTGCCGCAACAGCCCAGTCGGGTCGTTGTGGGTCCGCGCAGGCGGCATCAGCAAACGTGGGAGGCTTTCGCTGACGCCTATGGCGCGCCTCTGCCCGACCCAGAGGTTCATCCTGCCTTCGATGAATACCAGGCCGATCCCGTCGTGCGAACAGGTTTTTCCCAACTGGCGCCGGTTTCTCCCGAACTGCAACACATCCTGCAGACGTTCAGCCAGGCTCAGCAGGGGCGCGAGCGCATTTTCCAGAGGGCCTTCGAACTGGTCACGCGCGCCTGGGTTCGTGGACAGCTCGATGTGCCGGATGCCGAACCCTTTGCCGCGTTTCGCGCGCGCGTGAATGACGGACTTGAGCGGCTGGCCGAAGAGGCCGACCGTGACGCTGTGACCCTCGTGTTTACGTCCGGCGGACCGGTGGCCGCCAGCGCGGCCCATATCCTTGACCTGGACGATGAAAAGACGCTGGAGCTAAGCTGGATGATCCGTAA
>RFIY01000068.1 GCA_003695505.1 Candidatus Dadabacteria bacterium
GGAACCATCGTGGATCTCGCACAGCAGGCCGCGCGAGGCGAGCGCCCATCCGCGATTCGGGGCGTGGTTGATTTCGATGTGTCCGGAGCGGCCGAGCCGGCCGCTGTGCAGCAGGTCTTTTTTGCCTGAATCCGGTCAGACCAGTCCCAGCCTCGGGGCCAGTACTGCGATCATGGCCAGCCCCTCCTTCCAGCCGATGCGCTCGGCAAGTTCGCGACAGGTCGTCAGCGCCTGCCGCGCTTCATCGATGTCCTGACAGGCGTCGGCGGCTGTTGCCAGGTTGTACCAGAGTCGGGCGAGCAGGAAGGGGTCGCCCGTCGCCGCCGCGGCTTCCAGTGCAACATGCGTTTCTCGTTGCGCCCGCCCCGGATCTCCACAGGCGAGCCAGTAGCCGGCAATGTTGGCGAGTACCGCTGCCCGCTCCCCGTCGATCTGACGTTTCTCGGCCACGGCGAGTGCCTGCTCGAGCCGTTTGATCGCCTCGTCGGGCCGACCTGCCTTCAGCGCCGCAATCCCCATTCGATTGACGGCTCGAATGCGGCGGGCAACGAAGTCGTCGCTATCCGGTCCGCGAATCTGCTGCATCGCGGTACGAAGCAACAGCCAGGCGTCATCGAATTGCCCCAGCTTGTCCGCAATCTGCGCCAGTTCCAGATAGACGTCGAGGCGTAATTCCGGATCGCGACCGCTCTGTTCAAACAGTTCATCGGCCTTGCGTAGCATCTTGTCCGCCGCCGACAGATCTCCCGAGGCGACGAGCAGCCGCCCCCGCTCGAGTGCGATTCGTGCGGCGCGATCAATGTCCTGGAGTCGTTCCGCAAGCGTCGCGGCTGCCTCAAGATGGATTTCGGCTCCGTGATGGTCGCCCTGAATCCGGCACAGTCGGCCGGCGGCCAGGTGCGCCGCGAGCAAGCGCCGATCGTAGTCCGCCTCGCTCAGGACAGCCTCAGCGGCTTCGCTGAGCAGGGACTCGACGCGCCTGACGGCCCACCGATGCGCACCGGCGTAGCTCGCCTGTCGCTCGAGGCGTGCCACGGTGCGTTCGATCCAGTGATCAGCGGCAACAGGGTCATCGCCGCGGGCGAAATGCTCTGTGATCATCAATTGCGTGCGCAGGTCGGGCTGATCGTCTTCCGCGACGAGCAACTCGGCGATTTCGCGGTGCCACTGTTGCCGGGTTGTCCGCAGGATCCGATCGTAAGCCGCTTCGCGGAATGCCGGCTGCAGGAAACGGTAGCAGACTTCGATGTCCTGGTCATCAATCGCCAGCAGGTCACTCTGGATCAGGCGGTCGATCACGCGCTGCATGGTATGAAAATCTGGCGCGAAGCGGCGCAACAGATCCATCGGCACGACCTCGCCGATCGTCGCCGCACGCAGAACGATGTCGCGCTCGGCCGGATCGAGGTTGTCCACGCGAGCCGCCATAAGTGCCGCCAGCGAGCCGGGTAGCGCGGTGGCGTCGATCTCTCGCGCGACTCGCCAGACGCGCCCACGCAGAAAAATCTGTCCGGCGGCCTTGAGGCCGTCAAGATATGCCAGAATCTGCAGGGGGTTGCCGTGGGCGCGCTCGTTCAGGAAGGCGGTGAGATTGTCGGGAATGTCGTCTCGTTGCAGCGCGGCGGCAGCAAGCGCGGCGGTCTGTTCCGCAGTCAGGGCCGGCAGATCGACACGCCCGATATCGTTGATCATGCTGAGGCGCTTCTGCGGCCGTCCCGCAAGGACCACCAGCAACGAATGATTGATCGCTGCTGATGACAGTCGCGCCAGCAACCGCAGCGACTGCCAGTCGGATAATTGGACGTCGTCCACGAGCAGAACCATCGGGCGCTCCTCCGCGGCCCGCAGGATCCAGTCTCTCGCGGCCTCGAGTACACGCGCAGAAATGACTTCAGGATCTTCGCCACCCGCCTGCAGTTTTACCCTGCCAAGCAGCAGGTCGGTCAGCGTTTCCAGTACGCCGTCATCGATCCGCTCGACGGCCTGCCACAGGCCACGCCGAACCCGCTCGCGGCCGGCCTCTGGAGGCAGACCGGCCATCTGCCGCAAAATGGCCGACAACAGCGAATAGTCGAGCTCGCGTGTCAATGGATGTCCGCGTGCCCGGACCAGCGCAAGTTTTTTCTCGGCAACGACCTCTGCGATGGCGTCCAGCAGGCGGCTTTTTCCCAGTCCAGGGTCGGCGAACAGGCAGATCGAGCCGCCTTCGCCGCGGCGCGCCCCCTGAATGGCCAGATGCGCGCGCGCCATGGCGTCATCGCGGCCGATCAGCGGCAGTGCGCTCGTTCTGGTCTTGCGTGCGTCTCCGGCCAGCTCGTGTACGCGAACTGGCGAAAAGATCCGTACCGGCTCCGACTTTCCTTTGACACGAACCGCGTCGTGCTCGACGAAGTCGATTCGTTCCTGGCAGGACTGCACCACCGATTCACTGACGAGGATCTGATCCCGCTGCGCCGCGCTTTCGAGCCGCTGCGCCAGGTTCACGGTATCGCCCATCACGGTGTACTGGCGAAACCGGCTGCTGCCGACGGTCGCCGCGACCGCGACACCGGTATTGATGCCAATGCTCAGCCCCAGCGGGATCTCCAGCGTTTCGTTGTATGCCGCCAGTGCATCGAGCATGGCCAGGCTTGCGCGTACGGCCAGCTCGGCGTCCTGATCGGTTGCGGCGGGGACACCCCAGAGGGCCATCACGCAATCGCCGATAAATTTGTCGACCATGCCACGGTGGCGATAGATCTCCGCACAGAGCGCCTCGAAGCACCCATTCATGATGCGGGTGACGTCTTCGGGGTCCATGCTTTCGGACATCGCCGTGAAGCCGGATACGTCGGCAAACACGACCGTGACGATCTTGCGTTCTCCGGCCACATCCTGGCCGGCTGCGACCGCGTTCAGGACGTGCTCGGGTACATAGGTGCGCAGCAGATCGAGATCAACTTCGATGCGTTGCTGTTCGGTTTCGGTGGTCTGTTCGAAAACCGTATCATCAACGGACAGTTCGACGTATCGCTTTTTGTCCTTCGCCATCGAGTAGCCTTACGCTTGCGGATGATCTTCGAACCGGATACCCGGTCTCGTGCAGATCTCACGAATCATCATAATCCGTCGTGCAAGCGGACAGAACGATCGGCGGCTACTCCGGCGATATCGTCACGATCAGCCGATGCCGGTCATCGGCCAGTTCCCAGCCGCCGTCGCCGTCACGGGCGACCGCACCGATCGGCAGGTCTCCGTCGGCCAGACGGTTGAATGCGAGGCCAGCCGCGGCGACGATCGCAGTGTGGCAACGGACGCGTGTCCCGGTCATGATGCAGACGGTCGTCAGGCCATCCTGCCAGCAACGGCGAATTTCGCGCGCGAGAACGACCGTCCGCGGCGGTAGCGCCACGGTGCGTGAGATGCGCAAACCGTCATCGCGAAACCTGTCCTGATATGCGGCGCGATCTACGGGTGCATCACTGCAGGTGATCAGTAATGCGGCGGGCGCTGTTGCCTTGCTCATGCCGCCGTCGTCGTGTCGATGCGCAACGGTTCGCTGCGCTCGGCCAGCCAGTCGGCCATCGGTTGCCAGACGAGTTCGCGCGCGGCCGATCCGGCGACGAGACCGATGTGTCCGAGCGGGACTTCGATCGCACGAATGTCGTCGACCGGGATCTCGTCGACAGCGGCGCGTACGCTGGCCGGCGGCGCGACATCATCCTTGGTGCCGACGAAGACGAGAATGTTCGCCCGAATCCGATGGAGGTCGATTTCCTGTCCGTTGATCGTCAGCGCGCCGCGGCGCAGCTTGTCGCTGCTGACGAAATCACGCACGAACTGCTTGAATGCTTCGCCTGGGTAAGGAATGAATTCGTCGACCCAGTTCGACATCGCCTCGTACCCTGCCACCCAGTCACGGTCCCAGTAGTGCTGGATCAGCGCGAGGCGCCGTGTCAGCAGCTTCTGCGGAGCCAGCAGATGGAAACCGTTGCGGGTGAGGGTCGGAGGGACGTTGCCCATCAGGTCGAACATGACCGTTGCACCAGGCAGGCGGATCATCTGCGCCATGATGTTCATCGGAAACATTTTCGAGAAATCGAGCGGAGAACCGATCGTCACCAGATTTCGGACATGCGCCTCTTCGCCGAGCATGCCGCACATCGTGTAACTCATGATGCCGCCCATCGACCAGCCGATCAGGCTGACTGCCGGCGCACCGGTCATTTCCATGACCCGCTGGATTGCGTTCGGTATGAAATCGGCGACATAGTCGTCGACGCGAATGACGCGGTCCTCGGCTTCGGGAACCCCGTAGTCGAGCATGTAGGTATCGAATCCCTGCTCGCACAGAAAACCGGCCATGCTGTGGCCCGGGCGCAGGTCGAAGATGATCGGCTTGACCATCAACGGCGGAATGATGATCACCGGAATCCGGTAGCGCACCGGGTGCCGCGGCAGCTCGAAGCGCAGCAGGGTCGAGCGTTCCCACATCCAGACCACGTCCGAGGGTGTGGACACGTTGGGGCGCAACGGCCCAAGCGTCGTGCGCTCGAATGCGTTGAGCAGCCGCATGGCGTTGCGCTTCAGAAAGCCGGGGCGGTTCTTTTCAGCCATGCGTTTTATGGTACCAACCGGCCTTCGGTTGCGCCCGTTCAGGGAACCCTGCTGGGCCAGGCGCTGCCTGCTGCTCCGGGGCTGACCGGGCTCGCTGTTGGCTTCGATCTACTTGCGTTGCGGCCGATCGGCGCCGCGCTGACGTGCCTGGAGTTCGCGCAGGCGCTGTTGCAGCCGTGCCTGCGCCTGACGGCGCTTGTCCGGCGGCAATTGCGCGATGCGTTGCATCTCCCGGAGCAGGCGCTGCCGCTGCTGCGGCGGCAGACGGCGGAGCTGCTCCCAGTTGCGACGAATGCGCTGCTGCATGGCCGGCGGCAGCTTGCGAAATTGTTGCCAGTTCTGGCGGATCCGCTGTTGTTGGGCCGGAGGCAGGCTGCGGAACTGCTGGTAACGTTGCTGCAACTGCTGTCGCCGCTCCGCGGGCATGCTGCGGTATCGTTCCCAGCGTTGCATCAGTTCCTGGCGGCGCTCCTCTGGCATCGACTGAAAGCGCTGGTACAGGTCCATCAGGCGAGCGCGTTCTTCGGGGCTGAGCTGTGGTGTGGCTGTTGCCTCTGGTGCGTCGGAAGGCTCGGCCTGCGCAGCCGCAGGTCGCGGCAAACCGGCGACCAGCATCAGCGCCGCGAGCAGGGTCAGCAACGGCCATCTATTTTTTTGTGCCATGCTTGCGCTCCTTTCGGGCTGCAGTGGACGGGGTGGGCTGTGTCGCTGCAACCGCAGCCTCGATCGTCGGGTCTTCGTCGAGCATGTCCATTGCCTCGAGCAATTCGAGGTGTTCCAGAAACGCCCGCATGCGGATGAGTTCGGCATCTGCTGGCGCGGTTGTTGCCGCCCAGGCGGTCACCGCCAGCAGGGGCACGGCCCAGAGTACCTGTTTCATGGTTCGACCTCTGCCAGTAGTGCGAGCGTGTCGGCATCGACCTCGGACAGCATGTCGTAGGCTTCGAACATGTCGAGCTGGGCAATCAGCTCGAATGTTTCGTCTGCCCGGGTCGGCACGGGGCCGCCGGGGCGCAGGGCCAGCGCCAGCGCGACGGCGGCCGTTGCCGGTACGCCGAGGCCCCAGATCCAACGCCGGACCGCTCGCCGTCGCGGACGGTCGATACGCCTCGAAAGATCGTTCCAGTCCGGCGGCGGAGGCACTGGCGCCGAGGTCTCGAGCCACTGCTGCAGTGTTTCGGGCAGTGCTTCCGGCTGATCGTGACGTGTTGGTTCATTCACGTCTGTTCCTCCTCGATCGCGCGCTGCAATCGCTGGCGCGCACGGTATATCCAGGTCTTGACGGCCGCGACGCGCGCGTTGAGCGCTTCCGCGGCTTCTTCATAAGAGAGGTGCTGTTCGTAGACGAGCAAAAATGCGGCGCGTTGTTTGTCGGGCAGGGCCGCCAGCGCCCTGTCCAAGCGTGCGCCGAGCTCCCGTGCGAGCAGCTCGTCTTCGGGTGTCTGGTGGTCGTGTGGCTCGACGACGATGTCCACGGGTGTCTCCCGTCGCTTGCGCAGCCACTTGCGGCAGCGGTTCGCGGCAACGGTGAACAGAAAGCTGCGGAATTTCCCGTCGGGTCGATAGCGTCGCGCATTGCGGTGCAGATCGACGAAGACTTCCTGGCAGGCATCATGGGCCCGGTCGTCGTCGCCGAGCATGCGGCGGCAAAACCGGTAGATGTGTGGCTGCAGCGTGACGTAGAAGTGGTGAAACGACTCCCGGTCGCCGCCGGCTGCCGCGACCAGCCAGGTCTCTGCCTGAGCGATCAGTCCCTCGTCCATGCGCGCTCCCACGAGAATGAGATCCCACCCGAAATCAGCCAGACCAGTTCCGCCCGTTGCATCACAAAGGATACCCCGTTGCTGCCGAGGCTGAAACTCGGCGCGGGAAATCTGCCGGGCAGCAGCGCTCCGCCGTCGAGATGCAATGCCAGCAGCGGGTGAGGTTGCCAGGTGATGTGCCCATCGGCTTCGACGCCGTAGAACCGTGCATTGTGAAAGGTCGCGCCCGACCAGGGACGCTGTGCCCAGAGCAGTGCCGGACGGAGTTCGATGCTCCAGTCGCCGGGATAGAACCGGATCGGTGCCGCGACGTCGATCTGTCCGAAGCCCATTCGACCGGCGGTCGTCAGGATGTCGGTCTGGAAGTCGGCGTTGATCCCGCCCGAAAAAATCAGCGTTTCGTAATGGCCACCAAGAATGCCGATCAGCATATGCACCGGCGCGTCGGGGTTCAGTGGCTGGTCGTCGCCCGAGGCCAGGTAGTGCTCGATGCCCACCTCCGCCCGTCGACCGACCCAGGTCGCGGCGGCCGACAGGGACCAGGCACGATGGTCGCGCGTCAGAGTACGCGCGACCGTCTGGCCGAGCGGTGTCAGCGAGCTGTGACCCACCTGAACGACGCCGTCGGCGCGGAGCTCGAAACTGCCTGCATAGCCGGAGCTGCCGAGCCAGATGGTGTGCAGCCGCGTCGTCGATGTATCGAGAAAGCCACCCTGCTGGGCAAACTGCAATTGACAGATCAGAACACGGTCGCGGCAACTCGGCGCGAGACGGGCCACGGCCGGCCAGAGCGGGTTGTACAGCGTCGCGATCGCGCCCGAACGGTCGAACCAGCCCAGCCAGCCCGCTTCGATGGTCCAGAAGCCGATCGACTGCTCCAGTACGCTCACGGCGCCCCAGTTGCGCTGGTCGGGATCCCACAGCTTCCTGGTCACGGACTTCAGCGCGGCCACGGACAGTGAGGTGTCTTTGTAGCGCCCGGTCAGCCGGATCTGCGGAGAGCTGGCCTGGTATAGCCAGCCACGACGCAGTTGAATCAGCGACCAGCCAGATGTCAGCTCGAGGGTCGGGTTTCCGATCGTCAACGCCATCGTGTCGACGAAGCCCCGGTCGCGATTGTCGAAGGTGACTCCAGATACCGGTTCGACGGGATAGAGCCGTCCGCTGTCGAGTGCGAGGGCCATCGTGACCGGATTCCATTGCAGTGAGGTTGTGGCCAGCAGGTCGACATACGGCGACCCATCCTGAAAGGCCAGACTCGGAAACAGCGTCCGGTCGCCGCGTGCGGTTTCGCTCCGGGCGTTGCTCTGCAGCGACAGGTCGGCGGTCCAGCCGATATTGGCCAGCAGGATGCAGATGGTAATCGCGGTTCGTTTCCATGACATGGAATAAAATCCCGCGGCAGCAGAAAAGTTTCACCCGGAACGCCCCGAGGCCGATGATGCCATCATACCGCCTGGGCGAGGCAGAACAAAGGCCGGGCGCCCCGGCATGGGGCGCCCGGCGGGCGGCACGGTATGGGGCGCCCGGCGGGCGGCACGGGTTGGGAGCGTGCCTCAGAGCTCGCCGCGGTTGATACGACGGAACTGGTCGCGCGGCCGGTTCGGGTGGTGCATCCGCAGGTCGCCGCGAATATCCCGCTCGATGTCGATGACTTCGACCGTTCCATCGTCGAGATAGCGGGTCAATGTGCCGGTTGCCTGACCACCGGGTTGCACCGTCAGGACCAGTTCGGCGAGTGTCGTGCCGTCGCTGGCCGTATGGGTGATCTGGACGGTGCCAACGCCGTCGGCGCGAGCAACTTCGGCTTCAATCGTGCTGCCGTCCGGCTTCGTTCGGCTGCTCTCCACAAGAAGGCTGCCGGCGTCGCGCTGAATCGTCGTCTCGACGGTGACGCCGCGATAGGTCGTGCCCTCCTGAACCACCTGGCGTGGCAATGGCTCGTCGTCGCAGCTCGTCGGCAGTTCGATTGTACGCACCATCGAACGCGTGCGCGTCGAGTCATCCGACAGTGTCAGCGTACCGTTGACGGTTGATGTGACTCCATCACGGATCCAGACAACGGTTTCGCTGACCGCATAGGCGTCGGTCGTATCGGCCGCAGGGAAGTTGCGGACCAGGGTAAATTGCCCGCTGTCGTCCAGTCGGCAGTGGCGGGTCGTGCTGAGATCCCAGGTGCCTTGTCCCGATGCCGTCAGTCCGTCAGGTGCGGTGCGATTATAGGTCACGTCCAGCGAGATGCTGCCGCCGTCGTCAACGGTTTCGTCGACAGTCCAGGTGCGCAGATCGGTACGCTCGTCGGCAAAGACGATTTCGCGTGTGAATGCGCCGGGTGCATCGGATGCGACGTCCCAGCCGCCATACCAGTGCATCGTCGCATACGGCGCGCGCGGATCATCGGGCATCGTCTGGGTCAGGTCAAAGAACAGGTAATGCTTCGCCGGATCCTCGTGCCAGTGGCGCCAGCCTTCGATCACGGCGGGCGCGACGTCGGCGTCGCGGAAGGAGGTCGTCACCGTGACCTCGGCATAGACATAGGCCGGTGTCCCCGTTCCGGCGCGCGGATACCACGCATCCGACTCGTTCATATCGCCGCGCGTGCCCTCGGTCGGGCTGCTGCTGTACTGAAAGAAAATGTCGACAACGCGACCGGATGCAGGGCCGCGTTCGAACGACTCGACAATCTTGAGCGTGCGTACCCGTCCGGTAAGGCAGTTGTTGCTCTGGTAGCAGGTGCGCTCAACGGTCCGGTCAGCCATCCGGTCGTGATCGCCCGCGGCCAGGGCTGGAGAAAACGCTGCCAGGCTGCCGATGTCGCCAGCCGCAGCAACGTCCAGTTCATCCTGGATCGACTCGATCTCGTCTTCGTCCTCGGTTGCGGCGATGGCGGTATCACCGTCGGTCATCAGCTCACTGGCGACGGCAAAGGTTTCGTCGCTGACGCCAGTCAATTCTGCAATCCGGCTTTCGAGGGCATCGACGATGCTGCCGACGGTATCGGCCAGTCCGCAGGCCTGCAACGACAAGGCCAGCACGCCGGCGATCAAAAAGCGAAAGTGTTTCATGTTCGGACTCCTTCCGATGGGGTTCACCGAATAGAATCCGCCCGGATCAAAAAAGTTTCACCCGTTCGGACAGGAACCGTACAATGTACGTTGGGTATCGGTTGCGATGCCCGTTTTCTGCGAGCGTGGCGGAACTGGTAGACGCGCTGGAGTTAGGTTCCAGTGTCTTCGGACGTGGAGGTTCAAGGGTACCCAACACCGCGAGGCCCAACGAACCCGTACCGCACCAACTACCAAACGCTTGCGAGCGAGAGGACTTGCAGACCGCCGACGGCGGGCTGCGCGGAGTTCGCCCCCCGGGCGAACGCAGTCCCGCGACCAGCGGGATCCGGCCGAAGGCCGGACAACCTCCACGTCCGAACCAACCGGCGGAGGTTCAAGGGTACCCAACACCGCGAGGCCCAACGAACCCGTAC
>RFIY01000393.1 GCA_003695505.1 Candidatus Dadabacteria bacterium
CTACGGCGGGGGCGGGATCCAGATCTCGGACGAGGAGGGCGCCTATCCGAATGCGTCGAAGAAGATTGGTATCTACGGCAACGCGATCAGCGGCAACACAGTTGGAATCTTCGTCTGGGGGTATGGGCAGTGTCCACCACCCGACGATGTGGTGACCAACTGGGATACGCTCGAAGACGACAACACGCTGGTCGGCAACATCTACAACAGTACGGATACGCCGGTGCTGTGTGATCCGGACTTCGTCGGTGGTCAACTGCCGTAGGCAGTCATCGCAACGGTTAGCAAACAGAATGGCGGGGCCGTTGCGGCGCCCGCCATTCTGGTATCAGTTTGTGCGTGCGGACTATTTCCCGAACGAACGGATATAGGCGACGAGATTGTCGAGTTCCGCGCCCTTGAGGTGACCAAAGGGCGGCATCATCGGTGACAATCCGTTTGCGGCACCACCCTGGGTGATGACCTTCTTGATGTGGTCATCGGTAACCTTGGCCTGCCAGACCTTGTCGGTGAAGTTGCGGGCCGGCGGATTCAGGGCCGCTGCGGTGGGTCCATCGCCTTTCCCGGAAGTCCCGTGGCATGTCGCACAGAGTGTGTCGAAAGTTGCTTTGCCGGCTGCTGCGTCGGCGGCCAGGGCTGGTGTGGCGAGAAGGGCAATGACGGCGATCACCAGGGAGCACTGAAGCGTACGCATAGACATTCCTTTCGAATGGTCGCGGCCTGCGGCGATGCAGGCGTTTGATGGTGAGGTTCATCAAAAGGGTAGCAGCCATCTTCCCCAAAAAAGCTGATCTGAATCAATGGTTCCTTGACTTGTGGACACGCTTGTACTGAAATAAGGTTGTGGCCGGTGCGACATATTCGTGCCGGAAAACCAGGTTCGACGAAAGAAGTCGCGTATGCCACGCTTCAGCATCTGGATGCCAGTGCTCATTTTTTTCTCTTGCGGGGCGTGCGGCCTGGTCGAGAACGCGGTCAACGACGCGGTCAATGACACGACCGGATCCATCGCCGAGGACATTGCGGACGGCGTTACCGAGGCCGTATCGGATGCCACGACGACAACGAATAACAGTAATGGTGGTGACACCGGCAGTGGCGGCCCGACTCCGCAGCCCGAAATCTGCGGTGACAACATCGACAATGACCTCGACGGCGTCATCGACAATGGCTGCGATCTGTCGGTGGACAACGACGGTGACGGCTTCAGCGAAAACGACGGCGACTGCAACGACGCAGAAATCACCGCTTTCCCGGGCGCAACCGAGGTGACCGGAAACACCATCGACGAGGACTGCGACGGCATCGCGCTGGACCAGGATGGTGACGGTGTCACCGCGACGACCATCGGCGGCGTTGATTGCAATGACCTCAATGCCACCGTTTTCCCGGGCGCGACCGAGATCAAGGATGACGATCTCGACTCAGATTGCGACGGGATCCAGGTCTGGAGCTTCACGAAGACCTATAACGATGTCATCGACAAGAGGTGCAGTTGCCACCAGTCGAGCGGCGCGCCACACGGGCTCAACATGAGCACCAAGTCGCTCGCGAGACAAAATCTCGTCAATGTGTCGTCAGCAGAATTTCCGGCGATGGATCGGGTCGAGCCGGGGGACGCCGACAACAGTTATGTGGTTCACAAACTGGAAGGCACGCAAGCAAGCGTGGGGGGCTCCGGCAGCCGCATGCCGAAATCGGGCGGCCCGCTGAGCAGCCAGCAAATCACCGAGATCCGCGACTGGATTGACCGCGGCGCGATCGACGACTAGTCTGTGACCTGTCGGGAGCATGCCTGCACCGCGCAGGCGGTTGGAGTGCGTGGTCCGTGCCGGTAAAAAAGACATTATACAAGGCTGACTCCTCGCCCAGCGCCGCGGAGGTCGGCGTTGCGGCAGATGGATCCCGGCTCAAGGCCGGGATGACCGCGATCATTGACCGTGTCCTGGTTTGTTTTGGACAGGTAGCTGTTCGCGACTTTCCCTCGCTCATCGCCGATACGCAAGCGGTGATTTGCCGTCTCAACCCCGCAGTGCCGCGTTCACCTCGCGGGCGGCGCGTTCGCCGGCGCGGACGGCGCCGTCCATGAAGCCGCACCACGCTTCGGCCGTTTCGGTGCCGGCGAAATGGATACGGCCCTCCGGCTTTCGCAGGGTCGGGCCGAACTCGCTGATGACTCCCGGCACGAGCGGCGACAGGCACGACGTACTCCATGGGTCGGCCGCCCAGTCTTTTTCGACGTAGTCGATGGGCTCCAGTCCTTCCGGTCCGAAATAGCGGGCGACTTCGCGCGCGAGGCGTTCGGGACGGGTGCGGCGGTCGGCGAGTTCGGGTGCTTCGGCGATCGACAGGAAACAGCTCAGGACGCCAGCGGAGCCGTCAGCGGGTGAGTTGTCGAAGATGAGCTGGATCGGGGCGCGGTCGCTCTGCATCGCGCCATTCAGGCCCTTGTCCCGCCAGAACGGTCGACTGTAGGCGAGTGCGCATTTGACGATCGGCAGGCGCGGCAGCAGCGTCCAGCGGCGGATCAACTCGGCGCGGGCGCGGCTCCAGCCGGGCTCAACGGCAATCCGGCCGATGTCCGAGGGCATCATCGCGATGACCACGCGACGCGCCCGCAGCGTGCCGCGTGCGGTGACGATGTCGGCGTGATCGGTTCGCTGGCGGATCGCGCGGACCGGTGTCGCCAGGTGCAATGCCGATCCCAGCCGTTCGGCCAGCGTCAGGCTCAGCACCTGCGATCCGCCTTCGAAGCGCTGGTCCTGGGCGCCACCGTCATTGAGCATCAGTGGCAGCAGTCCCCCGCCGGCGCCGAAGTAGTGCAGAAACCAAAGCAACGAGATGCGCTCCGGATAGCCGGCGAGAATCGCCCGCGTGGCCAGCCGGAAAATCGCGTGTGTGAACGGGTTGGCGTTCTGCTGATTCAGCCAGTCGGCCAGCGTCAGACGATCGAGCGCGGCCGCGTCGGCAGCCTGCCAGCTCGATCCGCGTGGGATCGCGGTGGCCAGACGATTCAGCTTCCAGGCGACGCGTGCGAATCCGGCCGCATCGCCGACGCCGATGTCGGGGATCAGTCCTCGCGATACCCGACCCAGTACATCGTAAGTCGTGTCGCCATCGTAGAAGGCCGGAAAGGTCTTCAGTCCCAGTTCTTCGTTGAGCGCGATGATTGCATCCTGCTGTGGGCCGATCCATTCTCCGCCGCCTTCGATCGGTTCGCCACCGGCGATCTGCAGGTTGACGGTGCGGCCGCCGACGCGGGGGCGCGCTTCGCAGACCACGACGCGGCGGCCCGCCTGCTGCAGGCGCCAGGCCGCGACCAGACCGCTGATGCCGCCGCCGATGATCACGGCGTCGAACGGCGTCTCCGCCCCCTGGCTGCCGGAAGGAAGCAGGGGCAGGGCGAGACCCGCGTGGATCAGGTGCCGGCGTCGGAGACGTTTCATTTCGCAGCCTCCTTGCATGGCGTGGCAGCCAGCCAGGACGCGATGGCGTCGCGATCCATTGCGGTGAGCGCCGCGGCGATCGGCACCATCGCCGGTGATGCGTCCCCGCGCTGGTTCGCCGCGATCTCCGCGAGACGGCGCGACAGGTAGCCCGCATGCTGACGGCAGAGCTGCGGCGCCTGCAGCGCAACGTTGCCTTCGCCTCGGCTGCCGTGGCAGGCGGCACAGAGGCGGGCGTACACCGTTGCGCCACGTTCGCGCAGTACGGGATCGCCCTGTCCGATGCCTTCGGGTATTGGCAAATGGGCGAACCAG
>RFIY01000394.1 GCA_003695505.1 Candidatus Dadabacteria bacterium
ACAGGAAGATATTTGATCGGGCAGGCAAAGGCGAAAAGTTCCCCAGAAACCAAAAAAGCAAACTCAAAATTGATCAGTCATGATGTGCAGAGGTCTCATGTAGCAGGTTTCCGTTTCATCATAGGTCCACGGAAAGGTCGAGACCTCGCAGGACCAGATCGGCCAGCCCTCCACGCCAAGCTCGTCGAGCCTGTTCCGATCCAGATGATGTTCGATGCGAATTCCGCTCATGGTTGCCTCCCTCAGAAGGTATATTCTGCCTCGGCGTAGATGCGGTCATTGTTCGCGAACTGGCCGATGAAGCCCGCGTGTCCGCCGAAGATGTCTGCGCCGAGCGTGGTCGTGATCTGATCGCTCCATTCGTAAGCGATCTTCGGGCGCGCCAGCCACCCGCCGTCGGCCCAGTCGGCGATCAGCAACACCTCAGGCTTGAGTTTCTCATGCATGAAGTCGGTGGCAACCCGCAAGGTCCAGAAGCCCGTCGTGCGCGCCTCCAGCAGGGCCGGCTCCCAGCCGGTGATGCGGCGGATGAAGAACTGCGGGCTGATTGTCCAGTTGTATTTCGTCCATTCGACGGCTAAGGCGGCATTGAGTGTGGTCTTGCGGGCGACGGTATCGGCAAAGCTTGCGCCCAGCCGGTCGATGCCTTCCTTCAGGTTCGCCGCCATTTCGCCGCGCAGCACGAACGCGCCGAAGGCATTGGAGAAGCTGCCGCCCAGCGTGTGCATGCGGAAATGCTTGAGCTTCAGCTCCAGCACACCGGGGAGAATCCGGCGAAGCGCGTTCGGCGCATCCTTCCAGCCGTAGAAATAGTTGAGCGAAACATCCCAGCCGCTGACGTTGGCGCGCCAGGCAAGCCCCGCCTCGGTGTTCTTCGGTGCCCAGTTCGGCTCTTCGGGCGGCAGTATCCGCAGCGTGAGGCCTGGTGACACGGGTGGTGTGGCGAAGGCCCAGCGGCTGCCCGCGGGCGCGGCCTTGGCCGGCCGCGCATCAGGGATCACGAGGAGTTCGATTTCCTGCTCGATGTCGGTGTCTGGATACCAGTTCAGCCGACCGGCGAACAGGCCGATGCGCGAATCGAGGAAGTCGTCGAGGATGAACTCGCGCAGATCCAGCGGATTGACGATGTCCAGCATCCGGAGTCCATCGGTCTTGCCCCAGACGATCTGCTGCCAGCCAAGCCGCAGGTCGAATGCATCGCCTTCGTACAGCAGATAGGCCTCCTTGATTTCGGCGGCCGTGCGGTAGTGGCGTTTGATGGCGGAGGTCAGATCGGGCGCGCGCGTGGGCTCGATGTCCATCGCGGCGTCGTACCAGATAAGCCCCCGCCCTCGGAATTGCCAGTTGCCGAACGTGACTTCGGGCTCCAGCTCTAGGCGGTTCTGGACCTTGTCCCAGCGCTTTTCGCCGGACACGAAATAGGCCGACTCGTTCTTGAGGCCGCCGTGCAGCGTGAAGGCCGCGGCATCGAAGGCGGGGATCAGGCCAAGGGCCAGCAGGAAGACATATCTAATCTTCACGGCGGGCCAGCAGCACCGGGAAGAGGTAGCAGGTGGCCAGATAACAGACGGCCATGGAACCGGCGATCAGCGCGCCGAGTTTCACCTGCGGATACAACTGTGCGGTCAAGAGCACCAGGAATCCGCCGATAACAACCACGGCGTTGAATAGGATAGCGCGTCCCGTGTCTTGGTTGGCTTCGGCCACAACCGCCCCGTAGTCATGCCCCTGTTTCTCATAGTAGCGGTAGCGGTAGAGGTAGTGGATCGCGAAGTCCACGCCGATGCCAAGCGCCATCGCACCGGTGATCGCCGTGCCGATCTCCAGCGGCAGGCCGACAAGTCCCATGACGCCGTAGCAGACGACGACCGCCATCGAAACCGGCAGCATGGCAAGCGCTGCGTCCCAGAGATTGTGGAACAGCCACAGGCAGAGCGCGAAGATCAGCACCAGCGCCGCGACCAACGACTTGATCTGGCCGGTGATGACGAGATCGGAAAAGCGATGGATGGTGTAGGCTGTGCCCGCATAGTCCACCTTCGCATCGCCCAGCCATTCGCCCGTTTTTGCTTGCAGCGCATGGATCAGGTGGGTGGCCGCGTGGCTGGAGTCGTTCTTGAGCTGGATGCGCAGGTGTGCCTGCCGATAATCGGAGGTGATGAAGGCATCGAAGTCGTCCGGCGCGCCAGAGAACGAATACAGCAGCAGATATTGGGCCGCGAGGTCGGATGCCTCAGGAGGAATCTTCCAGGCTGCTTCGCCTGCGTGCATGACCTTGTTCATCTCGGCCAGAAACTCTGCGATCGAGCTGGAATCGCCCACCAGAGGATCGCTCTCGGCCGCCTGCTGCATGCGGATCAAGCCTTTGAGAATTTGGGGGTCGAGCACGCCGTCCTGCCTGCCGGTGTCGATCATCGCATCGAGCGTGTTTGTGCCTGCAAAGCGGGCGTTGAGGATTTCATCAGCCTGGCGGATCGGATCGGACGGACGGAACTCGGAAACCAGCGAGGAATCCACATCGATCTGAGACAGGCCGTAGCTGGAGACCAGCATCGCAAGACCAAAGGCGGCCAGCACACGCCTTGGGTGATGCACGACAATGCGGGTCATCCAGTCGAGATAGCCGCCAAAGGCCATCGGTTTGTCCTTCCGCTTCGGCGCGGGCAGCAGCGCGAAGGCGGCGGGGATCAACAGGAAGGAGATGATGAATGCGTAGCTGACGCCGATCGCCGCGAATACCCCGAACCAGCGCATGGGCACGAGCTCCGAGGTGAGCATCGAAAGAAAGCCCGCGGCGGTGGTGAGCGTGGTCATCAGCATTGGCATCCACAGGCCGTTCATCGTGGTCACGAGGGCTTCCTGTTTGTCCGGATGGCGGCCCAGATCCACCTGCGCATGGGTGACCAGATGCACGGCGTAGGCGATACCCACGGCCAGGATCAGCACCGGCAGCATGCTGGTCACGGTATAGAAGGGGACGCCAGCTGCGGCCATCGTGCCGACCATCCAGATTTCGGCCAGCACGACGCTGGCAAGCGGCAGAACCACGCCGCGCACATTGCGGAAGGAGAGCGCCAGCAGCAGCACGAGCAGGCCGATGATCAGGGGCTGCATGCGCTGCATGTCCTGCGGCATGTAGATGCCGAAAACGCCCTCGATGATCGGCCGGCCGGTGACCAGCAGCTTCTCCGGCCCGCCTCGTTTCTCGATTTCGGCAAGCTTTTTGGTGAGCAGTGCGTGGATTTCGTGGTAGCGGCCGAGATAGGAGGGATCGGGCCGGACGACGATCAGTGTGCCCTTGCCGTCGCGGCTGACGATCGAGCCCATGTAAATCCCGTTGTCCTCAAGTCGCTGTCTGAGCCGCTCAATCGCCGTCCGGTCCTTGGGTGGGGAGGGCATGAACAGCTCTACCTCCATCCCGTCGGCTGTGCCGCGAATGTCCTTGATCGTGGACAGACTGAGCAGGTCGGACAGGCCGATCGTGCGGAACTCCTTACGCGTGCGCAGCCAGTTCGTGAGTTCGTCCACCAGCTTCAGTGTGTGCGGATTGTAGATGCCGTGGGGGTCGGTTTCGTTCAGGATGCCGATGACGACCATGTCGGCGGCGTTGAAGTCCTCTTCCAGCCGCTTCTTGTTGATGTAGGCGTCCAGGGCCTTGGGCAGCATCTCCTCGATGTTGGTCTCCATCGTGGTTTTCGGCAGCTGCGAGCCGAGCCCGACAGTCATCAGGACCAGCAGCAGCAGGATCACCCACGGGTGGTGGACGACTTGTCGAAAGAGCCTCTCCACGGTCGTGGTCTCCTATTCGCGGTAGCCGCGCTTGAGCATGCGCTGGGTGAACAGCCGATCCTTCAGACCGGTGTTGTACTGCTGGTCGGCGAACTCCAGCACCGTCCTGTGATTCGTTTGTACATTTGTCATGACGATCTTGAGCGGAGACCAGATGCCCTGGATCTTCTCGAGCTTCTCGATCTTGAGGTGTTTGAGTTCACGGCCCGCGCGATCCCAGTAATCCACGCGGACGGTGAAGTCGTTGTCTTTACGCACATACTGGACCATGCGCGAATAGCCGAGGTCCTGCATGACCTCGTCGGAAACCGGCGTACCCTCGACCTTCCAGCAGTCCTGGCCGGCGATCGTTTCGGAGCCGAGCAGTTTCCAATGGTAGTCATCTAACTCCGGCGTCTGCTTCATGTCCTCGAAGGTGAAATCCGTGCCCATGAAATAATCGCCGCGATCGGCGGCCGAAATGCGCCGCACCTTTTTCAGTGCCGGCAGATACAGCCACTGGTCGTCGTCCTTGTCCGGATCGTCGTAGTCGAACGTCAGCAGGGCGGTGTCGCGGATGTTGGAAGGTTCAGTGAAGAAGGTGATCATCTTCTTGTCTTTGCCGTAATCCTTGCGAAAGCTAACCATGTGACGCACGCGTTCGTTGCCGTTGCGGTCGATCAGCGTTTGGGTCATGGTCTGTTTCAGGTCGTCGCCGTCTTCACGGTTGTCCACGGCCTGCATAATCTCTAGCCCCGTGGGTTCGGCCTGGGCCAAAGGCGCGGTCACGAGCCAGGCGGTCAGCGCAAGGGTTATCGTTATCACGGTTTTCATTGGGTTCCTCCTCCGTTTGGCGCTTGAGTGTAAATGCAGGGGTGTTCCTGTCACATTCTTCAGGCTGGTTGATCCAGCGAGGGATAATCGGTGTAGCCCTCGGCGCCGCCGCCGTAGAAGGTGTCCGGATTGGGCTCGTTGAGCGGCGCATCGAGCTCAAAGCGGCGGACGAGATCGGGATTGGCGAGAAACGGCACGCCGAAGCTCACCAGATCGGCACGTCCTTCGGCGATCGCGGCATTCGCGCGCTCCTTCGGGTAGCCGCCGTTGGCCATGTAGGCGCCGGTAAAGCGCCTGCGGATCTCGGTGAAGTCCATGGAC
>RFIY01000395.1 GCA_003695505.1 Candidatus Dadabacteria bacterium
CCATTGACAAGGTAGAATCCCATGACCGCAAGCACCGTCAACCGCGGCATCCGCCGTCCGCTGGCACGGATGCGGAACGGATAGATCAACGCGCGGTTTACATAATGGGCCACAAACGCGCCGACGATGACGACGGCGGGCGTACTGCGCTGCGGGCCGCTCAGAAAGCCCGCGAGCACCGCGATAAGCACCGGGCTTTCCATCAGCAGCCACGCGGTGCGTTTGTCCATATAACCGAGTGCGCCAATCAAAGTGCGACTGCCACGCTCGCTGAGTGGCAACAGGTGCAGTTTGCGAAGCACGAATGCAGATGCCACCGCGACAAGCGCCCAACTGATCAGCATCACCCGCCGAACGGTCTCGTCCTGTAGCCAGTCGATCAGCATGTCCGACAGGATACCCGACTCCGCACAAATCGCCGGCCTCGCGCCTCCGTGGTGCCGGCATCAGCTTCCTGAATTTCGCGCCCCTCCACCGGACGGTGTTCACCGGGCGTTTTCATAGTGCCAAAGGATCTGTATGCACGGATCACCTCGAATCACGGCGCGAGTGCGTACCGAGATCAGATTGCGCTACAAGACTTTGCGAAGGACCAGTCCCGGTGGCGCCCAATTCAAAAAGCTGATGCCGGCACCACGGAGGCGCGGGAGATCGCCGTGCGCGCTCCTGCTCACCACCACACACGTCGCGCTCAACCCGGAAACAGATCAAGTCCCGCTTGGGGCAATGCGCGCAGCCTTGCCTCGATCTGGCGCGTCCAGCCGCGCTGGTGTTACTCTGAGTTGGATTCATTCCGTGCCACCCGCATACGCCTTCTCGAATCTGCAAGACTCAGGATCGGAGCGCAAAAATGCCGAAGGTCTTCTCGAAACCGGCCGACCTGTTGAACGAGGTCGGCACCACGCTGGGCCCGACCGACTGGATCACGATCGACCAGGAACGTATCAACCAGTTTGCCGACGCGACGGGAGACCACCAGTGGATCCATGTCGACCCGGAACGCGCCAGGGAGGGACCGTTCGGCGCGACGATCGCGCACGGCTACCTGACGCTGTCGCTGGCCAGTCTGTTTCTGCCGCAGATGATTGAAGTCCAGGGCGTCAAGATGGGCATCAATGTCGGGCTCGACAAAGTGCGCTTCACGAACCCCGTCCGCGTCAACTCACGCATTCGCGGCCGCGGTGAGATCATCGATGTGTCCGAAATCAAGGGCGCGATCCAGTCCGTGGTCCGCATCACCGTCGAGATCGACGGAGAAGAACGCCCCGCCTGCATCGCCGACACGATCTCGCGCTACTATCCGGAATAACGCGACGCCCGCCGTTCAGGCAGCCTGCTGCTGGCGGCGACGCCGCTTTTCCTTGTAGTACGCCTTGTCGGCAACATACAGCACCTTGTCGACCTCGGCGTAGACGGTGCCGTCTTCGTCCTGCAACGTGATCGTGATCGTGTAATCGTTTTCCTTCTCGGCGGCAATCTCGTTGCGAATCTGCTCGATCAGTTCATCGGTCCAGCACATCTCCGCATAGAGCGTCCGCGTCGCCGGCCGCCGAAAGCGAATCGTCGCCGACTTGTCCCAGACGACATAATTGTCACCGAGGATGTTGATGAGCTGCACCATCGGGATGCCGTCGACGCAGGCGTACAGACTGCCGCCATAGATCGTGCCGACGTAGTTGCGATTCTTCCTCGTCAGCGGAAGGCGGATCTTTGCGTAGCGGTAATCGTCACTTGCCGCAATCACGCGCGCACCGGTGGAACGAAAGCCCGGGAACAGGTTGAACAGGATCCGAAACGCCCGGCCGATACCGATCCAGCGGGCAAGCAGGTCAAAGATGCGCTGCATCGCGATGCTCCTTTCGGGATGCGGATGGTTCCTGTTGGTCGGTCCAGGTCACGATGTGGTTGAGAAAACGGATCACCGTGTCGAGTTCTTCGTCGTTAAAATCGCCCTGTAAGGCTCGATTGAAGCGCTTCAGCAGTCGACGCAGCTTCGGCAGGCGCTCGCGGCCCGCATCGGTCGCCTCGACCAGCCACGCCCGACCGTCCGCCGGATCCCTTCGTCGCACGACCAGGCCGTTCTCTTCCATGCGGGCGAGCAAGCCCGTCACGGCCGCCTTGCGAACCGGTAGCGCCTCGACCAGCTCGCTCTGCGGCCTGGGATCACGCGCGAGCTCGAACAACAACGCGGCCTGCGCCACGGACAACCCGGTCTCGGCCCGGCAGGTGGCATCGGCGTAACGCAGCAGCTTGCGCTGCGCCAGATTGAGCAAAAAGAACAGTCGGCGTTCCATCGGGGCACGACCCTTCATCGGCAAGTAGTATGTATATAAACCATTTTAGTACACATGTGTACGAATTGCACGAAACTGAAGCGGGTGATGCGCGCCCCGTCGAACGCGCGTCACCCGCGAACCGGTTGCCCCGCCGAATTCCAGCGCTACTTGATCGTGATCGTCGCGCCCTGAACCGGCAGGCCAGCCAGATCAACGACGGTCTGCCCATCCGCGCCCGCCGCATCGATGTCCGTCAGTTCAACGGTAAACGTTGCCCCTGGAGGCAGTTCGATTTCGAAAGGCCGGACGGTTTCGCAGGCCACGCCAAGCAGCAACATCGCGGCAAGCGGTACCGCAAGTCCAGCTCCGGATTTGCGAATCAGCACCGCGACGCCGACCATCGTCAACAACCAGGCGACCAGCACAGACAGGCTCGCACCAACATGCCCATGCGCAGGTAGCCGCCAATCCGTTCCTGCAGCAGGAGGGACGAGTGGCGCGACTCGCAGCCCGGCGACGCTGTCGGGTGCACCGAGCAGATCATAGGCCACGAGCAACGCCACGGAGTCGCCCGCGGCAATGGTCATCGGTTCGGCCAGTGTAAGCTCCAGTGTGCCGTCGTCCTCCGCATATTGACCGAAAACAAGTACCGTTTCGTCGTCGTCCACGCGACCATTCGCGTTCGCGTCCAGATAGATCTTGACGGCCTTGATCCCGGCCGCATCGTCCCCGGTTCCGCTCGCGCGCAGCGTAAACCCTCTGACCTGAAGACCCGCGGCGTTGTCTCCGCTCAGTGAAAAGGCCAGCATCGGGATGTCGGCGGCGTCGAACTCGACCTCGGCGTCGTGCGCCTGGAAGGCATCGTCCGTACCAACCGTCAGCACGCCCGATTTTGCCTCGACATCGACGGCAATCGTCACTGCGTTGTTTGCGCGAATGGCGTCGGCTTCGTTTGCAGTGATCGAAACCGCAAAGATCGAGGTGCCTGTGAGCTGGGCGCGATATGTCAGTACAAGATCTTCAGCGGCTCCTGCGGCAAGTGAATCGGCCGTACATAGCACATCGTTGCCATCTTTCGTACAAAGGAACGCGCTGCTCTGCGTACCAACGAACTCGAAGAGTCCGACGCTTGCTGCATCCGGCGCCAGACGAATCTTGACGCCGGTCCCGTCATTGGGACCGTCATTTGTCAGACGAAGCGCGAATGTCTCATCGTCACCAAGCAGGATCTCTGTCGGTGCGGACACGACCACCGCCAGTTCGGCCATCTTTTCGAGCGACAGGTTGAAGGTTTTTTCGCTGTCGGTTCGCGTCGGATCGAGTGTCTGCGCATCTGCGACCACCGAGACTGAAACGGTCCCGCCCTTGCGAACCTCAGCCGTGACGGTCGCCGACGGGGATGCAGCACCGGACACGAGGTCGGCGAACGTACATGTCACAGTCCCGCCGGATGTCGCGCCGTCATGGACGCAGCCCGCGTCATTGCTGCCGAGAAATACGAGTTCATTCGGCAGCGCAATAGTAACCGTCGGCCCCGTCGAGGGATGAGGCCCCTGATTCTTCACGCTTGCGGTAAATTGCACCGTCCCGGCCCAGGTCACACTGTTCGCGGACGCATTCGCTGTCAGGACCAGCTCGGCTCCGCGGAATTCCACACTGCCTGCGTCGCAGGAGGCCCCAATCGGGCGACCAATGCCACGTTGATCCTCGGTATCGCAGGCTCCATTGACACCGAGCTCGATCGCCGGACTGGAAAAGCTCAACGGGTAGTGACGTGTCTCCGTTCCGTAGCCGCCAATCGGCAAAAGGAATGGATCCTGCCCCGTCACATCGCCGGTTGCAAGGCTGATCGTACAGCCCGAGGTATCCTTGATAAGCAGACCACCACCACTAGAAATCCCCGTGCCTCCACAATCCGGTGCCGAGCCGCCATCGGTATTGGATGACACGATTGCATTGACCAGCTGCAACGTTCCCCCCTGACCGTAGACGCCACCGCCAGCGCCGCTCGCGGTATTGGCGACAATGGTGGCGTTGCGCACAACGAGCTGTCCGCCCACTGTGGCGACGCCACCGCCGTTGACCTGAGCCTGGTTCCCTGTCAGCGTCACCGTACCAACCAACGCCGCAGCACCGGTCACCGCGGCGATCCCGGCTCCTCCGGCTGCCGTGTTCTGCTCGATCGTCGACCGCATCAATGCAGCGGATTGGGCGCCACCGTATGCGAGCCCGCCACCGAAACCAGTCGCATGGTTCCCGTAAACCGACACACCGTCAAACGTCAGATCCGATCCGCCCTCAAAGAAGGCGCCTCCACCGAATTGAGCCGCTGTGTTTCCGGTAATCTGCGTCGCGGCAACCATCAACGTTCCGCCAGCGGCGTACAACGCGCCGCCGCGTTCCGCGGCCTGGTTGCCCAGAATCGTCACATCCGCGATGGAGGCTGTCCCGGTCCAGGTAACCGCGACGGCTCCTCCAGACACGCTGGAATTGTAAGCAATCGTCGACCGCTCGATCGTTGCGTCGCCTTCCTGTGAGAGGATGCCACCACCGGTGGACGTTTGCGTTCCGGTCACACGGTTCCGGTACACATTGCTGTCACGGAGCAACAGCGTTCCCTGGTTGCGGATCCCACCACCTTTGGATTCGGCCGTATTGCTGCTGACAACGGTGTTATAGAGTCTGACCGTGGCCCCTCGGTACACACGAAGGCCACCACCACCGGCATCCCCCGGATCATTGACCCCCGAACAGGCGTTCCCGACGATCGAGGAGTCGTATATCAGTACAACTGGCGAAAACGCCCCCTCCTCGACCGTCAGCCCGCCGCCGTCATCGAGGCACATATTGTTGCGGATCAAAGTATTGTTTGTAATCGTCACATTGCCCTGCAGGGCCATCCCGCCACCATCGCCTTCGTAAATCTGAGGATCAGATCGCTGCACCATCCAGTTGCTTTCGACGGTAATGTGGTCGAAGTAGCCGTTATTTCCGTCGTAACGGATGCCACCTCCGGCGTCGCCGGCGGAATTTGAGCTGATCGTCGTATCAGTGATGTACAGCCACTCAAAGTCATCGGCGTTCGCGGTGGCGGTATCGTTCTCGATGTAGATGCCACCGCCGTCGTCCAGTGCCTGATTGTAGCTGATCTTTGATCCAATGATAATCACCGTTTCGCCGTCACCACCACCAGAAATGCCTCCGCCATCCTGGTCACCGTCTACACCTGGTGATGTCGCGACGTTGGACACGATGTCCGAATAAAAGATCCGCACGACGGGATTCCTGGAGGCCGTACTGCTCCCGTCGATGTAAATACCGCCGCCATCGCCGGCACTGGAACTTGAGGCCGTATTGCCTTCGATCCGCGCGTTGCGGAGCAGCAGATTGCCTGCCAGTTTGGATACGGAGTCGTAGTTGACGTACACGCCACCGCCATCCCACCCCGACGTATTGCTGCGGATGACCGTATTTTCGATCCGCGCATCAAGCATGTGACGAATACCGCCGCCTTCATCGGACGCCGAATTGCCAATGATGACCGAATTGAAAACCTTAAGATTCTGCTCTGATTCAATCGCGCCGCCATCGTCTGAAGAATAATTGTTCGCGAGCACGGAGTCGGTAACGAGCAGAGAGGCGTCAGCAAACGCGTTGTTGTGATCGACCGCACCGCCGTCGGCGTCGGTGCCGCCAAACGTCTGATTGTCATGCAGATAAAGATTACTGAGCGTCAGCCGACCCTTGTTGCGAATCGCACCGCCGTCCTCGCCGCTCGGTGTACGTCCATTCCGAATCGTCAGATCACGAATCGTGACGTCCTCATCACTGAGGATATCGAAGGCCCGGTTGAGATTGCCGCCGTCAATGACGGTTACCGTGGTTCCGGCACCAGAAATGATCAGCGGTCCGCCCGAACCAAAAATATCATAGTCACCGCTAAGATTCAGATCATCGAAGTCTGACACCGTAATGGTAATGACGGTTGCCGGCAGCGCAATCGTATCCGTCGCCGCAGAACCCGCCGTACACAGATCGACCGCCAGATTTGTTCTGGCCGCATCAATGGCTTCCCGCAGCGAACAATTTCCATTGGCAAATACACCGTCCGACGCGTTGACATTGATCGTGGCCGCACGCACGACGCCTGGAAACATCAGGATCGCGCCGGCGGCGGCCGCCGCCAGTAGGGCGCGCTGGGCGTGACAAGACAGATTGCGAGACATCGCGACCTCCATTCCCTGCCCACCGCTGTTGGTTTGGTGACATCATACCCCTAAGCGCAACGATTGTCCCGCAAAAAAACTCTCAGTTGTCACCTTAATACGCAGGGTGCCCGCCTGGGCGACCCGTGCCGCGCTGTAACCGGCCGGGCAGTGGTCAGGCCGCTGCTGCCGCAACGTGCTCCGCGAAGGCGGCAATCGCCAGCGACGGTGGTGTACCTGGTGCCGCCGGAAAGATCGAGCCGTCCGCGACGAACAGCCCCGGATGGCCGTAGACCTCGCCTGAAGCATTGACGACCCCGGAATTGGGCGCATCCGAAACGGTACAGCCACCCATCAGATGCACGGTCGCCCGCGACGCGCCACGGCTGCGCATCGACGGCACGTTGATCCAGCGCAGTCTTGACCTGGCTGCGTGTGCGAACTCCTGCATGCGCGCTTCAATGGCACTGTAGAGTTCTCCGGCGTCGGATCGCTGGTAAGCGATCGTCAAACCGCCGCCGCGCCACACCGCCCGCCCCGGCAAACCGTCATCACCCATGCCAAGCAGCAATGAGAAGCGTTCAAGCAGCCCACGGCTGATGCGGCCAGACCGCGGCCAGGGGATCACCCCTTCGGCGATCAGATAGCGATCATCGGTGCGAGGGAAAATGCCACCGATCGACGGCCCCGGCGCGTCATCCTGCACCGGAGCGGTGGAGAGCAGGCCGAGCACGTCCCCGTTCGCGCCAACGCGGCGACCGAGCTGGGCGGGCAGACGGGACAGGTCGCCGCGCTCACGCGCGCGCAGCAGCAGGCGCATCGTGTTGAGGGCGCCGGCGCAAACAAAGACGCGGCGCGCTCGCCAAATGCGCTGACGCCCCGTCTGCTGGTCCCGGGCCGTGACTTCGTAACCGCCGTCCACGGATCGGATGGCACGGACGTCGATCAATGCTTCGACCACCGCGCCGGCCTGCAGGGCCATCTGGATATAGGTCAGGTCGAGCGTTGTTTTTGCCCCGTAGGTGCAGCCAATGATGCACTCGCCACAACCCTCGCATGGCTGTTGCACGACGCCGGCCGCATTGACGACATCTCGTGCGGCATCCGGACCGATCAGCGCCAGATCCGGCCGTTCGAACCGGTCGTTCCAATGCCGCCAGCGCGGCAAGGCATCCGGCCACGGTTGCGGGCGCAGGACAGCACGAACACGGGCAAACAGATCCTTCCAGTACGCCCGATCCTGTAAGACACCGGGGAATGCATCGAAAAAGGCATCCCGCGGTTCAACGAGCATGTTCGTATAGACGTGCGATCCACCGCCAACGCCACTGCCGCAAAACACGGCCAGGTGCGGCGACCGGTGTACATCGAACAGACCGTCCGCATGGACCAGGCGATGGGCGCCGAGACCGGTACGGGCGCGCCATTCGATGCTGCGCAGCAGCCGCGCGGCCTGACGCCCGCGTGGGAACGCGCGCTGCCGCTCGGCCGCACCCGACTGTGATCCGACAGTATCCGTCCGCCACCAGGGACCACGCTCGAGGACGACCACCTGACGCCCCGCCTGCGCCAGCCGCGCCGCGATGACGCTGCCGGCGAAACCGGAACCGATGACGAGATCTTCGACGGTCTGTACGAACCCCACGATCAGTCCTGCGGAAAAAACGGCATGCCATACACACTACCGCGTTGTCGCAGCGCACGCTGCCGCGCCTGGATCAGCGCGATACGACACCCGCGTCGCGCTGCGCATTCAGGATCAGGCGCAATTCATCTCGGCTGGCGGCCGTCGAACGCATTTGCCCGAGTGCGGGGATCGCAGCCGCATTGCCGAGCAGGCGCTGCCGGTCGAGTGCGCGTGCGACCGCAAGCCGCAACGACTGCGATCGTGATCGCGCCGTACGTCTGGCCAGTGTATTCGTCGCCGCCTCGCCGAGCATGGCGTCGCTGGCCAGCAATCCATCGGCGATCCGTTGCACACCACCATCGGCGAGCTGGTCGGCCATACCGATCAGACGTTCGATGTCGCTTTTCGTACCGATGCGTACCAGCGCGTCGACCGCTTCCCGCGCCAGCGGCGCCGGCTGGTCGGGCTGCACGAGTCGCTGCCGCAGTCTCGATCCGCCGGTAGACGCAAGCAATGCGCGCTACCGAACGTTTGGCGACACCGGGACGACGGAGGGCAACTAACTACATTCCAATGGGAGGAAGACATTCGGAAACGTCTGAGGTGTACCGTCCACATATACCGTGACAGGCCTTGTATGATTCTGCCATGTATGGCAGTCGGTCACCTCTCTGCCAAACTCCATTGCCGTCGACGTTGCAGTTTCAGTCAGCGGTTGTGGGAAGCGACATCCGGCTTCCCCCGTTTCGACCGTAACACTGGAGGCAGTATCCAGATACACACCAGATACGCGGACGCGATTCCAGACCCACCCCTGGTTTTGATAGGAA
>RFIY01000010.1 GCA_003695505.1 Candidatus Dadabacteria bacterium
AGAAAGACGAACACATTGAACGCGTCTCCGGTCACGCTCATCCCGTACAGCCCGGCCGTCATCAGCAGCAGCAGGGCCGAAAAGACATGCTGGCGGCGTCCGGGAATCTCCTGCTCCGCCGCCGACAGAGACCACGGGCCAACGATGGCGCCGATCAGGGCGAGCAACAGGACGATCAGCGCATTGAGTGGGTCGACAAACAGCTCGATGCCCCACGGCGGTGGCCAGTTCCCGATCGGGTAGGAGATGACGCCCGATTCGAAGACGCGGCCAACGAGCTGAACCGCAACGACGAGCTGGTGCAACAGAACCAGGCTGACAAGCGTCTGGACCGCAGTGCTGCGCCGCAGCAATAGCGCAAGCGGCGCTGCGAGCAGCGGCACGATCACCAGGAAGACTGGCAGATGCGTCATCATTCAACGAGCTCCGCGCGGACGATGTCGTCCTCTTCAATCGAGCCGTACGACTCCCAGATGCGCACGATCAGCGCCAGTGCGACGGCAGTCGTCGCGACGCCGACGACGATGGCCGTCAGCATCAGAACATGTGGCAGCGGGTTGGAATAGATTTCGAAGCGCTCGTCGAGGATCGGCGCGGTACCGCCATGCACCTTGCCGAAGGACACATAGAACAGGATCACGGCGGTCTGTACGACATTCAGTCCGATGACCTTCTTGACCAGGTTTCCATGCGCGATCATGATGTACAGCCCGATCGCGAGCGTCGCGATCACCGTCCAGTAGCCAAACAGCCCCGTCATGATTGACCGTCCCGCCGCAGTTTGTGGCTGGTAAAACTGTAAAACAGCCAGAGCATTGTCGACGCGACGCCAATGCCGACGCCAAGCTCGACCATGAAAATGCCGAGATGCTGGCCATGAACCGGGTCATGCGCGAGCGCATTGTAGTCGAGGTAGCGGGCACCGCGCAGTAGCGAAACGACCCCTGTCCCTCCGTAAATCATCACGCCGATGGCCGCGCCAATCTGCGTCGCGCGCATCGGAACGATTCGAAAGGACGCCGCGACCCCGAAAACGAGCGCATACAGAATAATTCCCGCGGCAAGGATTACACCTGCCTGGAATCCGCCTCCGGGGCTGAAGTCGCCATGAAATTGCACATAGAACGCAAACAGCAGGATGAACGGGATCAGAAATTTGCTGACGACGCGCAGGACAACATCACTCTGCATCCTGCCCCCGCTTTCGTCGCACGCCGGCCAGCAGCGCATAGACGGCAAGGCCGGCCGTGAAAATCACGTTGGTTTCGCCGAGCGTATCGTAGCCACGGTAACTGGCAAGCACGCTGGTGACGATATTGGGCACGCCGATCTCTTTGCCAGACTGGTGCACATAGCGCCAGGCCGGACGATCAGGCTGGTTGACGGGTGACGTCGGATCCCCGTAAGCGGGCATGTCGGGTGTGGCGTAGAGCATCATCGCGGCAACCGCCAGCGCGGCGGACAGCGCGCCAATCCGGTTGCGGACACGGCCGGTCTCGACCCGCTCATCGAGCAGACTCAACGCGCCGAGCATCAGCACCGTCGACAGTCCGGCGCCGACGGCCGCCTCGGTAAAGGCGACATCGACGGCATCGACAATCGTGTAGTAGACGGCGCAGAGCAGACTGAAAAAACCCGTCAGCATCGCCGCGGCAAACAGATCACGCAACCGGGCGAGGTCCAGCGCAACGACAACGAGCGCGATCAGCAGGACAAGGTGCAGCCAGTCGGTCATTGCACCTCCTCCGTGTTGTCGCCGTCCTCATCGCGGTGGAACGGATCCGGGCCTGCACCGAGGACCGGCTCGATGCCACGGATCCAGGCGGCCTGGACGAGTGCGTGGGTTGCCGTCGGGCCACTGATCCAGAGAAAACCAAGCACCATCAGCAATTTGATGCCAACGCCAAAGCTGGGCGCCTGCAGCAGCAGTCCGGTCAGAATCGCCAGCACCCCGAGCGTGTCGCTGACGCCGCTGGCATGTGTGCGACTGTAGACGTCGGGGAACCGGTGCAGACCGATTCCGGCCAGTACACAGGCCGCGCTGCCGATCAGCAGCAATGCCCACGACAGGATGTCAAGGATCAGCGCGGCGGTTTCCACGGAAACATCTCTTCCTGATGGCGTCGTTCGAGGCCGCCGTCGAGACCCAGATTGCGATAACGGATGAACTTGAGTACGGCAAGCGTGCCGATAAAATTGAGCAGCGCATAGATCAGCGCCAGATCGAGCCAGTCCGGTCGCCCCGTCAAAAAACCACTGACAGCGATCAGCAGTACGGCAATCGTCCCCATGGCGTTGACCGCGAGAATCCGGTCAAAGGTGGTCGGTCCGCGCACCGCTCTCATCAGCGCCAGCAGCAACGCAACAACAAGGGCGATCGCGGTCACTTCGTACTTCACGTCAGTCCACCTCGAGTGCCGCGACGCGACGGTTCATGTCGTCGCTGAGCAGACCATCTGCCGCCGCGGCATCGACGGCGTGTACGAGCAGCGTGCGACCCGCGACATCGACGGTCACGGTGCCAGGTGTCAGGGTAATGCTGTTGGCGAGGATCGCGAGGGTCTCGTCGTGGTGTTGTCGCCCGTCGACGACCACCCAGCGCGGGCTGATCGCGCCGCGACCGCGGATGATCAGACCGATCACGGCCCAGTTGGCAAGTAGAATCTCACGCAGCAACCATGGCACATACAGCAGAAAACGCCACGTCAGATGCAGCGGAGCACTTTCGCGGTCGAGCAGTTGCATGCGCAGGCTGAGCCAGATCGTGATCGCGACGCTCACCGCACCGAGGCTGAGCAGCAGCGGCTCGAAGTAGCCGGACCAGAGCAACCAGATGCCCGAAAACAGTACAACAAGAGTCGCGAGTCGGAAGGTCATAGCTGATGCCGATTCCCAGAGGCCGTGGGGACCAGTTGCGACGGCGGTTGTTCGAGGCGTGCCAGCGGGATCATCACGAAGGGTCGGTCTCGGGCGCGTGGGTGCGGCAATGTCAGCCGCCTGTATTTCAGTGTACGCCAGCCCCATGATTCACGCCAGCAGATCAGGTCAATATCGGCGGGACGGTTGCCACCGGGATGTCGGCGTCCGAGGCGCCGTTCGATGCGTTTGACGCGGTCAAGCAGGCGGATCGGCGCCAGATCCGTTTCGATACGGGCACAGGCATTCCAGAAGCGGCCGGTGACGCCCGGGCCATGGGCAGGGTTGCGCAGTACGGGGCTGACTTCACAGAGTCTCGTGCGCGGCAGGCCGTCCAAGGCGCGAATCAGTCGTTGCCAGCGCCAGCCGTGCGGTGGGACGTTGAGTCCGATGGCCAGCCAGACGGTCGCGCGGCGGTCAGTCGATGCGCGCGTCAGACCAGCCGAGCACATCGAACATGTCGTAGAGGCCGGGTGGTTGATCGACAACCCAGCGCGCGGCGCGCAAGGCCCCGGCGGCAAACGTATCGCGGCTCCCGGCGCGGTGGCCAAGTTCGATGCGCTCGCCGATGCCGGCAAGGATCACGGTGTGGTCGCCAACGACATCTCCGCCTCGCAGTGCGAACACACCGATCTCGTCATCGCGTCGGGCGCCGGTCATGCCTTCGCGGCCGGTCACGACGTGTCCGGTGTCACCGCGCGCCTGCTGCACGCTGCGCAACAGCGCCTTTGCCGTACCCGAGGGCGCGTCTTCTTTCCAGCGATGATGCATTTCGATGATTTCGGTATCGTAGCCCGGCCCGAGTGCGCGTACCGCATCGTAGACCAGCTTGCGAAGCAGGGTGACGCCGATGCTCATGTTGGGCGCCCAGACAATCGGAATGCGTCTGGCTGCATCGGCGAACAGCTCGGGCACCGGCTGTTCGAATCCGGTCGTTCCAATGACCGCCGCGACGCCTCGTTCGGCAGCGGCGGCAAGGTGCGCCAGTGTAGGTTCCGGACGGGTGAAATCAATGTAGACGCGCGCGTTTGCAATTGCCGGTTCAATCGCACCGACGATGCCGTCTCGGCCAACGGCCGGATGGCTGGGGGATTCCCAGAGACCGGCCACGGCGAGCTGGTCATCCTGCTCGGCCAGGGCGCGCAGCCGCTGACCCATGCGGCCAGCAGCGCCGGCGATCGCGATCGGTACAGTCATGGGCATCCTCCGTGGATCAGCGTTCGGGTTCCAGGCCGGCGGCGAACAGCGCATCCCGAATCAGCGAACGATGAACGACATCGGGTCGCACCAGCGGCAGGCGTAACTCGGGATTGGGCAGATGTCCGAGCATGTACATGGCCTCTTTGACCGGACCCGGATTGGTCTCGATGAACATGGCGGCAATCAGGGGCTGCAGGTGGTGATGCAGGCGACGCGCCTCCCGGAAATCGCCATTGCGCCAGGCGTCGCGCAGGCCGAGCATGGCGACCGGGCAGACCTGTGCGACGACGCTGATGACGCCACGACCGCCGATCGCATATAACGGTAACGTCAGGCCGTCGTCGCCAGCGAGGACAACGAAATCATCCGGACAGCGCCGAATGACGTCCGTTGCAAAGCCGAGATCGCCGGTGGCTTCCTTGATGCCGACGATCCTGTCGTGCTCCGCCAGTCGTCTGATCGTCTCGGCTGACATGGAGACGGCCGTGCGTCCGGGAATGTTGTAGAGGATCTGTGGCAGATCAATCTCGTCGGCAATCGTCGCGAAGTGGCGGTAGAGTCCTTCCTGCGTTGGTTTGTTGTAGTACGGTGCGATCAGCAAGGCCGCATCGGCGCCGGCGTCGGCCGCCTCACGGGTCAGCCGGACGGCCTCGGCCGTCGCGTTCGATCCCGTGCCGGCGATGACGGGCACGCGGCCGGATGCGACATCGACGACCGTGCGAATCACATCGATATGTTCGGTGTGCGACAGCGTCGCGCTTTCACCGGTCGTGCCGCAGGGCACCAGACCATCGACACCGCTGTCGATCAGCCAGGTGCAGAGCGCGCGCAGCGTATCGTGATCGACCGCGCCCTGCTCGGTGAATGGGGTGACCAGGGCCACATAGACACCATCAAGTTGCATTGTCACGCTCCTGCCAGACTGTATACGCGGCTGGTTCCAGCGTACCCGAAAAGACGTGTACGGCTTCGCCAGTCATCCACAATATATCGGCTCCATCCCAGTCGATGTCGAGCGGGCCGCCGGGTAGTTGCACGGTCACCGGCGAGGCCGCGCGGCCTGTCGCAATCGCGGCCGCCGCCACTGCGCAGGCACCCGTCCCGCAGGCCTGAGTTGCTCCGGCGCCTCGCTCCCACACGCGCGTGTGCAATGTCTGATCCTGCAGAACCACGAACTCGACGTTGATGCGCGACGGGAATGCGGGATCCCGCTCGATCAGCGGCCCGATCGATTCGATCGGTAAGGCGTTCAGATCGGTCCGGGTGGGCAGGAACAGAACCAGATGCGGGTTGCCCATCGAGACGGCATGTGCGGCTTCGACATCGGCCATGGGCCAGTCGCCGCGTACCAGGTTGTGCAGCGGCGCATGCGACTCGTCCGGGAAATGGGCGAGGTTGGCGCCGACGGCCGACAGCCCGAACGCCGGTACCCCCATGTCGACGCGGACGCGATCCTCGCTGTCGGTCGGTGTACAGGTGCGGATGCCCGCAAGCGTTTCCACGCGCAGAGGAGCTCGCTCGAATCGGCCACTGTCCCAGAGGTGGCGGGCAAACGCGCGAATCCCGTTGCCACACATCTCGGCCCGGCTGCCGTCGCCGTTGTAGATGTCCATGCGGATATCGGCTTCCGGCGTGGACGCAGG
>RFIY01000069.1 GCA_003695505.1 Candidatus Dadabacteria bacterium
GATCGGCGCCGGTGCTCAGGAATCGTCGGAAACGCGCGGATTCGGCGTCTGAAGCGGCAGGACGTTGTCGACATCCGGCTCGTGGCGGGCAGCCGGGATCTGGATCTTGAAGCGGGAGCCGCCACCCGGACGGGACTGGATTTCGACGCTGGCACCGATCTCCTGCAAATACGAAAGTGAGTGAGCCAGTCCGATCCCGTGCCCGTCGGGTTTGCTGGTATATCCAGGTTGAAAGAGTTTGCCGGCATCGTCGAGCGCAAACCCGCAGCCGGTGTCCTCGACGATCAGCGCAAGGAATCGCTCGGTCATCATTTCTGGCCCCTGGTTGTTGCAGAGCAGCAGATTGTCGGCCGAGATCGTGACGTGTCCGCCGGGCGCACAGGCGTCCCGTGCATTCGCGACGAGGTTGATCATGACCTGCTCGAAGCGATCCGGGTCGATCGCGACCGGCCAGCAGTCGGGCGCGACGCGCAGTGACACCGTGATGTCATTGCCGCAGATGCCGCGAAACAGCCCTTCACGATCGGCCAGCCAACGCGCAGGGTCAAGCAGATGATAGGCTCGCGCACGCTCGCCGCGCAATTCGCTCAGAAGCTGGCGCATCAGCGCACCCGCGCGACCAAGCACTTCGCGGAGTTCCTCGGCATCCCGTTCGAGCGCCTCGTCGTAGTATTCGTGGCAGGCGAGCAGCTCGGCGCAGCCAATTGCCGCGGTCAGCAGGTTGTTCACATCGTGAACCGTGCCCCGGAGTTCGTGCAATACGTCGTTGCGTGCAGCTTCCAGGTCGTTGTCGGAACGTTGTTCGAATACGGCCAGGATCGCGGCGTGGCCACCTGTACGTACGGGGAACAGCCAGACCGGAATGGTGGCGGATTCGACGCCCGCGAGCGACACGCGGCGATCCAGTTCGACCCGGGCCGGTAGCTGACTGGCAAAGACCCGGCAGAGAACGGCGACAAGGTCTCCGCGACTTTCCGAAGCGAACGGATCCAGCAGCGATTCCGCCCGCGAGAACTGGCGGCGAAATTGCTGGCTGGCCTGGATCACATCGGCGCTGTCGTCGATCAGGACGGCGGCGAGACCGAGCCGGTCAAAGCACTGGACCCAGAGGTCGCCGTCGCGAGTCGCCAGGGCTTGCGCAATATTGGTGCCGCTCGAGGTCATGGCTGGCCGTCCTTGGGGGTGGCGGGTTGAAAAAGGGCAGTCAGGCCGCGCGTGGTGGTTCGTGCGAATCGCGAACCTGCTCCACGGCAACGCGCCAGGCCTTCATCAACGGCTGCACCAGGCGGCGGCACGTTTCGATCGCCGACAGATCGTTGTACAGCATTGCGTCCGCGAGCAGGCCGTCCATATAGCTGTAGAGACCAGCCAGTTTCGTCGCGACGTCGGGGTCCGCATCGAAGTCGAGTGCACAGATCAGTTGCGAAACGATATCCGCTGCGCGGCGAATGTGCTGCAATTTATCCTGCGTGCGCCCTTCGTTGGTCGCCTGCCAGGCCCAGTCGAGGCGCTGGTCGAGGGCTTCGTACAGCGCAAGCAGCAGATCGGTCCGGTCATACGTCGATTCTTCGTGCTGGCGGTAACTGTCAAGTGCGTAGGCGTGCATATCTGATTCCTCCTCAAGAATCCGTTCACGAGCGGAACATTACGATTGTGGTGTTCCAAACATGGCCATCAGGCCACTGGCATTGAGTTGTGCAACCATCGACTCCATCGTGGCAAACCGGGCCCGCATCGACGCTTCGAGTGCATCGAGTCGCGCCTGTTCGTCGGCGATGGCGTCATCCAGGCTGCGGTCCTGGCGATCCAGGGATTGTTCGCGAAGGTCGAGCGTGCCGCCGACCCCATCCGTCAGATCGACGACGTTGTCGATCTGTTCGAGCAGACCGCTGCCGTCGCCCGCGTGCAGTGCGCCCGTGACGGCGTCGGGATTGCTGGCAAGCGTTTCGTCGAATCGTGCGCTGTCGAATTGCAGCTTGCCATCCTTGCCGTGCTGCAGTCCGAGGTCGAACCAGCCGGCAACGGTGCCTGCAGGCGGAGTCGAGAAGAACGCCTGCTGCAGCCGGTCGCCGACGAGGCGCAAACCCGCATCGACATTACCCTTGCTGCCATCCGATGCGTCGGTGGCGAGGCCGCGGACATCGTTGTAGGCATCCACGAACGCCTGGATCCGTTCCTTCATCGTGTCTGCATCGGTGTCGACAGTGATGGTCGTGGAGCCGGTCGCATCGGGTGTGAGTTCCAGGGTCACGCCCGCGATGGCATCGTCGATCGTGTTCGTCGCGCGCGTTATCGCGACACCATTGAGCTCGATCTGTGCGTCACGAGCCGCAACGATTTCGCTGAAGGCGGGACCACCCGACATCGCGCTGGTGTCGACAGAAACCGCGTTCGCGGTGCCGGTGTTTTCACTGGCGAGCACGAGCGTCCACGGTGTTGCCCCGCTGCCGGTATTGATCAGCGTTGCCTGAACACCAAGGTCGGCATTGTTGATCTGGTCGCGCAATTGCTCCAGCGTCGTTCCGGCGCTGACCGTCAGATCGGTTGTCGTCCCGCCGACGGTGACAGAGAGCGTGCCGCTGCCGACGGTGTCGGTGGCATTGGCATAGCCCGATCCCTGCAGGACGTTGCCGCGTGCGGTCTGGATGACGTTGACGGTCCAGGAACCTGCCTGCGCGCCGGACGTTGCGGATACACCCAGCAGTGACTCGTTGCCGCTGGTGGCGCTGAGCGCGAGTGGTGCACTGCCCGCGAAGGGCTCGATGCTGTTGCGCAGATCGTCGAAGGCGCGGTCGAGTCGATCGATGCGGTCGCGGGTCTGGCCGACTTCACGCTGCTGCTGTACCAGGTTGTCGAGGCGATAACTTTGCGCCTCCAGCGCGGCGTCAATGATCGCCTGCGTATCGAGTCCGGTTACAATGCCGTTCAGCGTGGTCGTCATCGTTCAGCTCCGTGGCGGTGCCTCAGAAAAGGCCCGGGGCGGCTGCCCCGGGCCGGCGCGGTTTACCCGAGCAGCGACAGTGCCGAATACGGCAACTGGTTGGCCTGGGCAAGGACAGAGGTCGCAGCCTGAACCATGACCTGGTTGGCGGTCAGGTTGGCCGTTTCCTCGGCGAAGTCGACGTCGCGAATCCGCGAGTTCGCGGCGGCGAGGTTTTCGGCGCCGACAGACAGGTTGTCGTAGGCCGACTGCAGGCGGTTCTGGATCGCGCCGAGGTCGCCGCGATAGCCGGCGACCGTGTCGATCGCGCTATCGATCACGCCCATCGCGGTTTTCGCGTTGGCGGTGCTTTTCAGGTCCTCGGTACCCCCAAAGCCCAGCCCACTTGTCGTGGAGTTGAAGGACGACAGGTCGATCGTGATGGCGTCTTCCGTGGCGGAAGTGCCGGTGCCGACCTGGATGCTGAAGGTTGACGAGCCGGTGCCGTCGAGCAGTTCCGTGCCGTTGAACTCCGTGGAGTTGGCGATCCGGTCGATTTCGGACACCAGTGCCTGAAACTCGTCGTCGAGGTAGGCCTTCTCGGTCGTGCCGACGGTGTCGGAAGCGGCCTCGGTCGCCAGTTCCTTCATCCGCGTCAGCATCTTGCCGATTTCGACCAGGCCGCCTTCCGCGGTCTGCGCGACGCTGATGCCGTCCATCGTGTTGCGCTTGGCCTGATTCATCGCCCGAACCTCGGCATTGAGGTTCTCGGAAATCGCAAGCCCCGCGGCGTCGTCCTTGGCGCTCGTGATCCGCGAGCCACTGGACAGTCGTCCGATCGAAGTCTGCAACTTCGACGAATTGATGCCCAGATTGCGTTGCGCGGTCAGCGACGCGACATTCGTTGCAACTCTCATACGATTCCTCCTTGGGTGAGAGTTTTTACTGAAAACGGAACCACCCATTGGTTCCATCCACGTCAATGAACATCGGAGGCTTTCCGTGGGAGTTAACAGCGATGTCGCGTTATCGGGGCATGGGGTGCTCGGCCGGGCGGCGCGCAGCGCCGGCAGACAGTGCCGGTGGGTCAGCCGAGCAGGGTCAGCGCGGCGAGCGCAGCCAGTTCACAGCATTCGATCGTTGCGCCGGTCGCGTCGCCGCCAAAGCCACCGAGTCGGTGGTGCAGTACGAGCATCAGTGACAGCCCCGTCAGCAATGTTACCGCCACGACGCGCAGCAGGTGCGACCAGGGCAGGATGCCCATCAGGCCGGAGGTCGTCGCGAGTGCGACACCGCTGCTGGCTGCGATCATGGCCGCCGCACGTCCCGGGCGCGCCGCCTGTCCCAGTTGCGACCCGGGCTGGGGCGGCGCAATGGCCATCCAGAGTGGCGCGAATGCGCGGGCAAGCAGGGGGGCGAGGCAGATCGCAGCAGCGGGCAGGCGCGGACTCGCGAGCAGAATCCATTTGCCGAGGAGGACGAAAATGAGCGCAACCACGGCCCATGTGCCCGCGTGAACATCGTGAAGAATCTCCTGCCGCCGCTGTCGAGGCACTGCAGCCATTGCAGCATCGGCGGTATCCGCAAGCCCGTCCAGATGCAGGCCACCCGTCATCGCAACCCAGGCCGCGAGCGCGAGCCAGGCGCGTACCTGCGCTTCGAGCGGCAGCCAGAGCACGGCGACGACGGGTGCCGCGACGACAAGACCGGCGATCGGAAACCAGGACGCCATACGCGACAGCGGGGCGCGCTGTGCGCGCGCCGGTACGGGAATGGTGGTCAGAAAACCGATTGCGGCGAGCAGGTCATTCACGGGCTGGTACGGTGTTGCTCCAGGCGGGAGACCGGTTGCAGGTCTGGTCGCCACGAAGTGGTCTGACCAGTTATGCGGGTGCCGTTGGCGCATCTGGCCCGCCGGCGGTTTCATAAGTCATATTACAGATCTTCCGGCGACCGGGGGAATGCCGGATTCCTTCATTCAGGGAGCTCCCGATGCTCAGACACCCGGCGCCGCGCGCGCCGCGCCACTTTTCGCTTGACGACGGACCCGAACCGCACGCGGCGCGCACGCGCGCGATTCTTGCGGCGCACCCGGAAGTGCGCGAACTGATCGGGCGCAATCCGTGGTCCGCGGTCGTGATCCTCGCAGTTGTATCCATGCAGCTCTCGATCGCCTGGCTGCTGCGGGCGCAGCCGTGGTGGCAGATCCTCGCTGTGGCGTGGCTGGTTGGCGCCTTTGCGAACCACGCGATGTACGTGATGATCCACGAAGCGGCGCACCAGCTGATCTTCCGCAAGCGCTGGCTCAACAATCTGTTCGGCATCATCGCGGACATTCCGAACGTTGTCCCCGCGGCGATTTCGTTTCGCACGTACCACCTCAAGCATCACGCGTATCAGGGGGTCTATGAGCTCGACGCCGACCTGCCGCATCACTGGGAAGCGAGACTGATCGGCGGCTGGGCGCCGACCAAGGCGCTGTGGCTGCTGCTGTTTCCACTGTTTCAGGTCACACGGCCGCCGCGCATGCAGGATACGGCCTTTCTGACCGGCTGGACGTTCATCAACTGGGTCGTCGTGTTCGCCGTGGATGCGGCGGTATGGACACTGTTGGGGCCCAAGGCGTTTGCGTATTTGCTGGCGTCGTTTTTCTTTTCGATTGGCTTGCACCCGCTGGGCGCGCGCTGGATCCAGGAGCATTTTCTGACCGCGCCGCCGCAGGAAACCTACAGCTATTACGGGCCGCTGAATCTGGTTGCGTTCAACGTTGGCTATCACAACGAGCACCACGATTTTCCATCGGTGCCGTGGAACCGCCTGCCGGAAGTACGCCGCCGAGCGCCAGAATTCTACGACAGTCTCGTCTGGCACAAGTCCTGGACCGGGCTGTGGCTGCGCTGGATGTTTGACCGCGAACTGAGCCTGTTCTCGCGGATGCTTCGGCCGCGCGAAGCTGCGCGTGCTCAGTCCTCCTCCGCGCGCCAGGCGAGTACCTGATCCCAGTTGACGCCGCGGTGAGCTGCCGGTCGGGGCGGGCGTCGCGTCAATCGCTCGAAAAATCCGCGCCGCGGAATGAGATCCATATCGCCAAGTAACCGCTCGATCTCAGCATATCGTTCGAGAAAGTTCAGAACGGTCAGTGCGCGCCAGGAATACGCGAAGGCAGCCTTGCGCCAGCGGCGCTGCTGCAATTCCTGAACGACGGCCTCGACGGCCTCTCGCCGGACGCAACGCAGGTCGTAGAGCAGCAGGACGAGCTGGAAGGCGTCATCATACGGTCGCAGGCGGCTGCCGAACGCCGCATAGAACGCGGTGTCGCGTCGCTGATCTCGCCGGATGAAAATCGCCCGGACGGTGTCTGCGGGGGGCAGTCCATCCAGGAAGCGAAAGATCTCATCCCTGACCTGCGGGCGGACGTCGTGGCGATCGAACAGGGTTACGGCAATGTCGCGCGATGCGTTTCCGCTGCGCAATTCGGCATACAGCGAATAGATCAGAGGGTCGAGGTCATAGTCGTCGCCGACGAGGATTTCGACGTCACCGTTCGGATCGACTTCTCCGCCCAGCTTGCACAGGGCATGCAGTTTGTAGCCGAGTGGATCCGAAATCTCGCGAAAACGCCCCCGCCGGATCAGAGACCACTGATCCTTGAACACGAATCGGTCGACATGGACGCCATCGAGTTCGAGCTTGCTGCGTAGCTGGCGTGCCAGAAAATCCGGACTCGCGCTGAGAATCGTGATATGACCGCGTTCAATGCGCGAGGTCCCGGCATATTCGCGAAGGGAGCGCACCAGCGCGGCCATACCGGACAGCGTCCGTTTGGACTCGGGGGATTCGAACGGCACGCGCAGCAATTGCAGTTTGTGTTCCAGCGGCGTCGCCAGATAGGTCTTGTCCAGATCGAGGCGGTACCAGGCCGTACTCATTTGCCGATACAGAACCGGGAAAACAGTTCGTCGAGGACGTCTTCAGGGTCGATGATGCCGAGCAGTCGATCCAGTGCGCGTGCCGCAAGCCGCAGCTCCTCGGCGACGATCTCGGGCGGCGCGTCAGCGCGGATCGCCATGGCGGCCGCACGGACGTGTTCGGCCGCGACGCGACAGGTTTGTTCCTGCCTCAGACTGCCGAGTTGAACCTGATCTTCGGGCAGTGGCAGCCGCTGTTCGATGGCGTCCGTCAGCGCCTCGATGCCGAGGCCGTCTCGCGCCGCGACGGCGATCCAGTCGGGCGTTGGCGGGGGCGCGACATCACTCTTGTTCCAGACGCGAAGTGTCGTGATGGATGGCGGCAGCGGTTCGGCGTCGGGCCACGGTGCATCGGGCGCGGCAACAAGCAGCAGCAGATCGGCCTCTGCCGCCTGTCCGCGGCTGCGTTCAACGCCCTCGCGCTCGACCGAACCCGGGGCATCGCGCAATCCTGCCGTATCGACGAGCTGGACGGGCAATCTGCCGATCGTCGTCGCCGCCTCGACCCAGTCGCGCGTCGTGCCGGGCTCCTGGGACACGATGGCGCGCTGTTCGCCGACAAGCCGGTTGAGGAGGGTGCTCTTGCCGGCATTCGGCGCACCGAGCAACACGAGGCGCGCGCCGCGCGTCCAGACGCGCGCGGCTGAGGCGCGCCGGGCCTCGTCATCGAGTCTGTTGGCAAGCTCGTCGACGCGAAGCGCCAGGGCTGTGCCCTGCTCTGGACTGATCGGTTCCTCCGGGAAATCCACGGCGGCTTCGAGCTGGGCAAGCAGTTCGGTCAGATCCCGGCGGCGGGATTCTGCCCACGTCCGTGACGCGCCGCGCAGCCGGCCCAGCGCCTGACTGGCAGCGAGCGGATGCACGGCGTCGATCAGATCGGCGAGCGCCTCTGCCTCGGGAAGACCCATGCGGCCGGCAAGAACGGCGCGGCGCGTGAACGCGCCAGCATCCGCCGGCGTCGCGCCGTAGGTCAGGGCAAGCCCGATCACCCGGTTGACGAGAACGGGGTTCCCATGCAGATGCAATTCGACCAGATCCTCGCCGGTATAGCTGTTCGGGCCGCGAAAGGGCAGGACCAGTGCCTCGTCCACCGGGGCGCCGGTGTCGTCCCGAAGCAGCGCAACCGAAGCCGTGCGCGGTGTCCAGCGCGATGCGTCACGCCCGGTCAGTCGTTCGAGAATGGCCCAGGCGTCCGGCCCGGACAACCGCACGACCGCGATGGCGCTGCGTCCAGGCGGTGTCGCTGCAGCGACCAGCGTCGGCCGGGAAGGTCTGCTCACATTGCATTCCGCACGAGCCGTCAGGCCGAGACGGTTTCTCCGGGCTGAGGTTCGAGAACCGTCACGTTGCCCGGGATAAGCTTGCGCAGCGCCTCCGGGGTGCCGGTCAGCAGCGGGAATGTTCCATAATGGACCGGCAGGATCGTTTTTGCGCCGATCAGTTCGACGGCTTTGGCGGCTTCGCGTGGGCCCATCGTGAAATGGTCGCCGATCGGCAGTACGGCTACGTCGGGCTGATACAGTTCGCGAATCAGCGCCATATCTCCAAAGAGTGCCGTGTCGCCGGCCAGATAGATCGTGCGGCCGTTACCGAATCGCAGCACGAAACCGCAAGGATCCCCGGTATAGATCAGGTTGCCGTCGGCATCGATGACCGCCGAAGAATGGTGTGCGGTCGTCAGTGTGATGTCGACGCCTGCGACATGCTGGGTTCCGCCTTTGTTCATGCCGGACACGGTGTCGACGCCCTGCTGCTCCATCCAGTGGCACAATTCGAAAATGGCCACGACCGTGGGCTTGTGGGCTCGGGCAATGTCAACAGCATCTCCGGTGTGGTCGAAATGGCCGTGTGACAGCAGCAGCACATCGAGTCCCGCGAAACGGTCGATGTTGTGCCAGGCCTCGGGGCAGGACGGATTGCCGGAAAGCCACGGGTCGATCAGCAATGTTTCGCCGTTTGGCCCCTCGATCAGGGTTGTGGCATGTCCCAGCCAGGTCAGTTTGATGTCATTCATCGTCACGTTCCTTTCGGTTCGTTTCAGGACCTGTTTCAGTCGTCACTGTCGCCGACATAGCGGCCGAACAGCTCCAGACGGACATCGGTCAGTTCGAAATCGTGCTCGCGTGCAATCGCTTCGAGTTTCTTGCGGATGTCGTCGGGAAGGTAGAATTCGACGATACGATCCGTGTCGCGGCAGATCAGATGGTGGTGTTCCCGCGTCTCTCCGACGACGTGCTCATAGTATTTCTTGCCTGCCAGAAATTCCCGCTCGCGCGCGATGCCAGAGTCGACGATCAGGTGCAGTGTGCGGTAGACGGTCGCGAACCCGATCTCGGGATTCCGGTTCTGGACGCGGCGGTACAGTTCATCGGCGGTCAGATGTTCGTCGGTGGCGAGAAACGTAGACAGAATCAGTTCCCGCTGGCGGGTCTGCTTCAGCCCCTTGCGGCGCAGGAACGCCTCGAACTGACGGATGGCCTCGGCGCGGTGCGCCGGATCCGGCTCACCCGTGTCATGCGGTTTGTCGTTCATGGCGTAATCCCGGCGCAGCGTCGGAGTCCTGCCGTCCATTATAGCCAGATTCTTCGGCCCGTTACAGCGTTGCCGGCGCAAGGCACGCGGTGCCGTATTGCGGTTCGGGGCCGTGTCCGTCACCATGTCTTGCATGAAAGAGGCAGCTCCACCTCGGGATGAACGCCCGCGTGTCTTCGTCGTGTCGCTCGGCTGTGCAAAAGCGCAGGTCGATGCAGAGGCCGCACTTGGTCAGATGGTCGACGCCGGCTATGAAATCGTCGATCAGATCGAGGACGCGACAACGGTCGTCGTCAACACATGCGGGTTCATCGAACCGGCCATCCGCGAGTCCGTCGACACGATCGTCGAGGCGGCCGAGCTGCGTGAAGATGGCGCGATCCAGGAACTGATCGTTGCCGGCTGCCTGGTCGACCGACACGGCGCCGAGCTGGCCGAGGAACTACCCGAAGTGGACCATTTCGTTGGCAGCGGTGCGTTTCGCGAATGGGCGCGCGTGCGTCGGCAGCCACAGCGAATCCTTGCGAGTCCCGGGCCGGCGCTGCCGTCGTCGAGCGACAGGCGGGTGTTGCTCAATGCCAGCCACTACGCCTGGGTCAAGATTGCCGAAGGCTGCGACCGCCAGTGCGCCTTTTGTACCATTCCGTCGATCCGTGGCAAGCAGCGCAGCCGGACGGCCGATGACATCGTGCAGGAATTGTCCGGTCTGGCCGGGCAGGGCGTTCGCGAAGCTCTGCTCGTCAGCCAGGACACGGTGCGCTGGGGGCTCGATCTGACGCCGAGGCGTCGATTGCATGAGTTGCTGGCGCGCATCGATCACGAATCGGAACTTCCGGACTGGATTCGCGTCCACTATCTGTATCCCGAGCGTCTTCCCGATGAACTGATTTCGCTGCTGGCTGCTGGCGAGCGGATCGTTCCCTATGTCGATGTGCCGATCCAGCACGGTTCCGACCGGATTTTGGAGTTGATGCGCCGGGCGCACCGTCGCGATGATATCCGCCGGCTCGTCGACCGGTTGCGTGAGGTCAATCCCGACGTGTCGATCCGCACAACCGTGATCGTCGGCCACCCCGGGGAAACACCTGCCGATGTTGACGCCTTGTGCGAGCTGATCCAGGAGCTACGTTTCGATGCCGTCGGGATCTTCACCTGGTGGAACGAGGCAGGCACCGTTTCCTCGACGCTCCCTGACCATGTCGATCCCGGCGAACAGCACGAGCGGGCCAACGTTGTCGAAGACACCGCGCGCGATGCGGCGGAAGCGGCGGCATCGCGCTGGGTCGGTCGGTCGCTCCGCGTGCTCGTCGATGGACCCGATCCGTTCGATCCCGATGCCTGGATCGGCCGCCACGCCGGGCAGGCGCCCGATATCGATGGCGTCGTGCGGCTGCCGGGGCATCGCGGCCCGGCAGGTGCGTTTGTCGATGTGAGGATCGCGGCGTGTGACGGACACGATCTGATCGCAGAACGGTCTGCAGGCATTCCGCTCGTGACAACCTCGTGAACCGGGTTCTGTGGGCGCTGGTGGTCTTGATGCTGCCTGCCTGTGGGGGCGGGCAGGCCGGAGCGGAACCGGTTGCCGCAATGGATAAATGGCAGCGCGTCGAGGCGGCAGAAGATCCATTTTCAGCTCAGCGCGAAAGCTGGCACTACTGCGATCCGGGTGGCATTGGTACCGAGGTGGGTCATGACGGAACAACACTCGAGGTCGATACCGGCTTGTGCAACTTCGCGACGGTACGGCAGCCACTGAAAGCTGCGCTTGGGGCAGGCGATACGCTGCAACTCGACCTCTGGCATGGAGTGCTCGATGCACCCGAAGTCGCGACCGCGACCGTCATTGTGGCAACAGAGGAGGCGCTATTGCTGCAGGGTGCCTTTCCGATTCCGTCGGCATCTGGGCAGGCTTCTCTGACCGGTGCGGTGGGTGCGGATATTCCGGTCGGAACCTTTGTGTATCTCCATCTCAACAATCATGGCGACAACGCCTGGACATTTCTTGCACTGGAGAAGCGATGAGGCACATTGCCCCCGCGCAGATTCTCGACTGGTGGTTTGGCACGACCGGGCCGGATGGTGTGTCGCCATCGGAGATTCGTAAGCGCTGGTTCCAGGGCGGAGCGCAGGTTGACAAAGAGATCGCTGAGCGCTTTGGTGGCGCAGTCGAAGCCGCGCGCAGCGGCGCGCTTGCGGACTGGGTGGAGCGCGATCCCGATGCGCTGGCTTTGATCCTGCTGACCGACCAGTTCACACGCAACGTTTATCGCGGCACGCCGGAGATGTTCGCGGCGGACCCGATTGCGCTGGACGTCGCGCATCGCCTGATCGAGAGTGGGCGTCACGAGCGCTATCCGAATCAGCAACGCGTGTTCATCTATATGCCGCTGATGCATTCAGAAAACCTCGACGACCAGAACGAATGCATTCAGTTGTTCGAGCAGCTTGTCGCGGAAGCCGATACGGACGCGCAACGCGACGCATTTGCGTCCAATGTCGACTATGCGATCCGCCATCGCGACATCGTGGCACGGTTTGGACGCTTCCCGCACCGCAACGCGACCCTCGGTCGCGAGACCACGCCGGAAGAGGCGGAATTTCTGACGCAGCCCGGATCGCGTTTCTGACGCCAGACAACGACGGGGCGAACCGTTTTCCGGATCCAGAGCATCGCGGGGAGCTGCGATTCACTTTGTTGTTGCAGTACACCACCGTGGCGACCTGCAAAAGTACAGGTTTCGAGCCTCTTGCTGCAATGCGGCAGAACGATTTACACTGGATATCTGCACGCAACGAACCGGGACAGTGCAACAGATGGCGGATAAGAAGAAGACAGAAACGGCGGGTTCGCCCAGGCGCAAAGCCACACCGTCGGCGGGCAAGGGCAAGAAGGCGCCTGCCCGCAAGGCTGCCAGCAGGCAGGCCTCGTCCGCGAAGAAGCCAACGGCGCGAAAATCCGGCGGGAAAAAGAAAAGCGCCGCCGCGAAGTTGCCTGCACCGTCCGGATCTGATGCATCCGCGATACTGCCGAAGGCAAAACGCGGTCCGATCATCGACGATGTCGACATCCGGTCGCTGCACACCAAGGAGCATTACGAGGTCGAGACGAAGGACGGCTGGACACTCGTGATCACGCGCTATAAGCCGATCCCGCAGGACTGGCATCAGCCGATCCTGAACGTGCCGTTGCTGCTGGTCCACGGCTTCAGTCAGAACCGGCACGCCTGGACGGCCGGCGAGTTCGTCAAGGACATGCTCTATTTCGGTTGCGACATCCATATCCTGGAGTTGCGGGGTCACGGTCTGTCGAGCCTGAAATTGCAGCAGCAGAAGGCCGATGCCGGCATCAAACCGTTGCCCGAGACATTCAATTACGGCTGGGATCTGAGTCACTATTTTCTGTACGACGTGCCGGCCGCGATCGACGCCGTCAAACAGATCACCGGTCGCGACAAGATTGCCTATTGCGGCCATTCGATGGGCGGCATGATCGGCTATGGACTCGCCAGCCAGCGCGATGATCTGCTCTGTATGGCGACGGTGGGTTCGCCTGCGGATCTCGGAGCCGAGGCCTGGTGGATCCGTCTCGCGGCGCTGGCCGGCGGAATGATCCCGTTACTCCAGGCGATCGCCAGACTGGCGGACGATGAGCGGGCCGTGCTGTTCAGGGCATTGCGCAAAAACCGGTTTGTCGGGCGCTGGGTGCCGGATGCGCTCTCGAAAGAACGGTTGCTCAATCCGGAATTTGTACCCATGGACTGGTTTCTCGGTACGTTATACCGGTCGATTGCGACGGCGAACGAGGCAATCCCGACCTGGATTCCGCGGGAATTTCGTCTGTTTAACCCGACCAAGGTCGCGCTCGAGGATGTACGCTGGCTGCTGAAGGAGGGAGGAGAGCGCGAACCGGTGCGCGTGCTGCTGACATTCCTGCGCTGGATTCGTCACCGTGAGATGGTCTGTTATTCGTCTGGATACGACATCAAGGCCAATTTTCACAAGATCCGGCTGCCGCTGACGATTATTTTCGGCGATGAGGATATACTTGCCGGAATGAAAAGTACGCGCGCGATTTACGAAGCGGCGCAGAGTGACTATCTGGTCTGGCGACCTGTGCGTGGCAACAGCCACATCGAGATCACGATGGGTGACGATATTCGCCAGATCGCCTATGACATCAAGAATCTGATCGAGTTTGCGATCACGCACCAGGACGATCGTCCGCGCCTGCCGCGTCGGGCGGCGCATCGGCGTCAATTGCTGCGTGGTGTCAGCCGCGGACGCCGCCGCCGCTCCATCCGGTAAACAGACCTCGTGGCGTCGCCGTCCGCCTCGGCGCGCATCGAGCGCCGCTTCTACTGGAA
>RFIY01000070.1 GCA_003695505.1 Candidatus Dadabacteria bacterium
AGGGGACCTGCTGTCGCGGTTCGGCATCGGAATCAGCGCAGCAACGCGAGCGCCCTTTGGCGCGGCACCGGAACCGGTAGAGCCCGGATGCACGACCGGCGCCGGCACGACCCAGACGACAGAATCGTCGCTGGTCTTCACCTGGCGGACATTCTGCGTGCCTGCCTTGACAACGACCCAGGTGCCGTTCAGTAGCGTCCCGGGCTCAATTACTGACTGTTCGCGTGTCTCGACTGGCACATCGCCCACCGTGGCCGTCACTGCCGAAGCGTCGGGACTCGCGGTCACCGGGGCCGGGACGACGACAGCCAGAAACAGGATTGTTGTCAGCGTGTACCGCATAAGAGGGGCCTCCCTGGCCTTATTGTCGATATCGCCCACAACTGACGAACGTTAAGCCTGTGGACATGTATCGAAATGAGCCACATCGGCTGGCATCCAGCTTGCTTCAGACGCGCCAACACCCGAAAGGAGTCTTCCGATGCAAGAACCCCGCGCCACCATCCTTGTCGTCGACGACAACGAACAGCAACGTGCCCTGGCCCACCGTCTGCTGACGATGGCCGGTTTTCGCGTGCTGACCGCCAGCGATATCTGGATCGGCTCGCTCGTACGACAGGCCCGCCCGGACGTAATCCTGCTCGACGTGCAGCTTGCCGAGTTTCTCAGTGGCGCCGCGCTGGTACGGATTCTCAAGCGCAGTCCCTGGAGCCGGTCATGTCGCACCCTGCTCTACAGCGCCCTCGACGAAGACGAGCTGCGCCGAATCGCCGATCAGTCAGGCGCCGATGGCTATATTTGCAAGACGAAGGGACCGCGGCACATGCTCGAAACGATCCAGGCGGCCCTCCGGGATCAGGAGCAACCGCAGGCGGCTGTTGCCTGACAGACGGGCGGGACTGCCCGCTACAATGTAGCGGTGAGACTCGCCCTCTGTCAGACCAGCCCCGACCCGCAGCCGCACGCCGCCGCAGACGATGCCCTCGCCCGCATCGCCAGGGCCGCCGCTCATGGCGCGGTGCTGGCCGTACTGCCGGAAGTCTGGACACGTTCATTTGGCGATTCGTTTGATCCCGACACCGTGCGTTCAGAATCGGTCTCGATCCTCGAACGCTGGCAGGCCGCCTGCGCCGAAATTGGCATCGCGGCCTATGGCAGTCTGCCCTGGACGAACGGCACGGCGTTCACAAATCGTGCGTTTCTGATCGATGCCACTGGCGTCGTCGCCGCCCACTATGACAAACTCCACCTGTTCCGCCTGCTCGGCGAACACGAACGCTTTCAACCCGGCAAAGAGATCGCGGTCACGCCCATTGGGCCGTTTTCAGCCGGACTGTCGATCTGCTACGATCTGCGTTTCCCGGAGCTCTATCGCGCGCAGGTCGATGCGGGCGCCGATCTGTTGCTGATCTGCGCGCAATGGCCCGCGGCGCGCGCCGCGCACTGGCGCGCACTCGCGATCGCTCGCGCGATCGAAAACCAGTGCTGGGTCGTCGCCGTCAACCGCTGTGGACGCGCTACTGGTCCGCGGGGGCTCGAGTACCACGGCGGCAGCCTCGTCGTCGATCCGTGGGGCGACGTGATCGCCGAACTGGACGACCGACCACAAACGGCACCCGTAGACATCGACATCGACCGCGTTGTGGATATTCGCACAAGCCACCCGTTTCTCGCGGACCGGCGGCGGGATCTGCTGCCATGAGCACAGGTCGCGAAGATCTCCCGGAGATTCCCGAGCGCATGCTCAGCCTGCGCAATGGCATCGATCACCCCGACATCTGGATTGCCTGCGACGGGATCGTCTACGACGTCACGAACAGTCGCCTCTGGAAAAAGGGTCGCCATTACGAGCACTGGGCCGGTCAGGCACTCGACGACGAGCTGCCGGACGCCCCGCACGACCGTGAAGTCTTCGCAAACCTGCCCGTTGTCGGGCGGCTGGTCCAGATGTGACTCACGCACGGAGAAATACGATTCCCGGGAACCAGACAACACCCACCGTGGTCAGAACCCAATGAAACGCTCCGGATGCGACGTCCTCCTGCCTTCCGAACACGCCTCCACCTCAAACGCATCCGGAGCCGTTGCCAAAGCCCGGTCCTGACGGACCGGGCTTTGTTTTGTTCCGGAATGGCGATCTTCGCTATGCCGTCGCAGGCCGCCAGTCGTTGGGCAATCCCGGCCGCGTCCGCAAGAAAAACGGATCAAACAGGTATCTGGAGTACGAGCCGTCCCGGATTGCTCGAATCAACTCCGCCGCGTCAAACACCGAAGTATCCAGCGAATACGCCAGCAACACATCGGGCGGCACGACCTTGCGCGGCATTTCGCGCAAAAGCTCAAACGCGCGCTCCGTGTTGCCCTCGATATGTTCCAGCTCGGCCGTCAGCCACCACCACGCGGCAATGCGGGACTTTTCACCTTCATACTGCGCGAGAATGTCGCGGGCTTTCTGCATATTGCCAACACTGGCTGGAAATGCCGGCGCCTTGTAGTAGATTTTCGCCCGTGACAGGGCGATGATGCCACGGTAGTAGGGTCGGCCCAGCTCCTCGGCCTCGGCGAGCTGATCCAGCATCGCCGGCAACATGTGCGCCGCCTCGAGCAATCCCAGCGTCGCGACCTTGGCGCCGAGCATGATCGCCTGCCAGACGCGTCCACCGGGGGCCGGATTCGAACGCTGGATGTATTGCTCCGCGGCGCGATCAGCGATTTTCGTAATCTTCAGGCGCGTCTCGCGATTCGGTGCAGAGCGCCACCACGCAAAGGAATAGATCAACGCCCACTCCGCGTATTCGGGACGACCCGTTTGCTGGTATGCCTTCCACAAGCTCGCAAACGCCCGCGCCGTGCGCGGCGTATCGAAAAACACAGACCGCCGTTCCATATAGAGACTGGCCGGTGCAAAGGGATCCAGTGCATCGAGGTCACCCGCGTGTGCGACGGTCGACCATGTCGGCGTCAGGCAGGCGGTCGTCGCGAGCGAAGTCTGTATCAGGTGGCGGCGCGTCCACATGTCGTCCTGTACTCCTGCATCGTCTCGTGTCCCGCCCCGGCTATAAGTCTAGTCGATCACGACGATTTGTCAACCGCCCGTTCGAGGATCAATCCGACCGGGAGGGCGCATCGCTGACACGAACAAGTCCCTGATAAATCCCCATCCAGGCCGCGCCACGAAACAGCGTCACCGGACCTTGCAGATTGTTATATCCGCGTCCCGTACCAACGAGGGCGCGCCAGACCGTATCACCCGAATCGAAGTCGATTGCCGTCAGATACCAGGCCTGCGCGTCGGCATCCGTATAGACCGGCTCCTTCGTATATGCGTACACGAGTCCGTTTCGCGTCGACAGCTTCAGCACACCACCGACCGACTCCCCGTTTTTCCAGACGCGTTCACAGCGTACCCCGGCATCGTCCTCAACCAGGTCGACGCGCCAGACGCCATCCGCGAAACGTGAACCGGGATAGCGACCGGGCTTTGGTGCCGGTGGTCTCTTGCGCCGCGCCTCGGCCACCATCATCGTCGATGGCTTGGCCGCGGTCATGATGGGAATATCGTACAACTGGTCAGGGATGCCGCCACCATCCCAACGATCGATGCGGCGCTCGAAGCGCTCGTAACGCCGCTCGTAACGCCGCTTGCCGGTCTCCTGCCATTTTTCCCACGCCGCGGTGCTCAGGTCGCTGAGCCGCCGCAGCCGCATTTCGGAGCGGTACTCGCGATCCGCGAACAGCCAGTTCGGTGCCGCGCTGCCGTAGCTGTTGTTGGTCAGAATCGAGACGTGGGTCGTCCCGTCGGTCGTTGGCTGCTCGATCACGACCATGGAATCTTCTGAATAGCTTTCACCCGAAATGAACAACGGATAACGACAGACCGTTTCCCCGTTCGACCGCCGGACCGCATTCATTCGAATCCGGCCGTCGGCGTTGTCGGCGAAGATCACAAACCCGCGCTCCGGGCTGCCGACCAGTGATGGCGTTGTCCCCGACCCCTGGTTCACTGCGCCCCCCTTGCGTGAGGTGCCGCGATCATATTCGGTGCGGAACCGCCATGCCGGTACGCCGTCGGCATCGCGTGTCAGCGAATAGATCGCGTGATCGGACAGGACGTACGGCCCCTCCGGTCCCACCACAAACGCATTCTGAATCTGTTCTACCACCTCGTCCGGTTCATCGGCGTCATGCAGCCGACGCATGCGCACCCACCCGGAGCCTCGGTCCACGACCCCGACGATGCCGGTGCGCGTCGTGAACCAGATATCGCCATTGTAATCCGGCTGCGCCACGGTAATCGGTGTCCGCGGCGGCAACGTTTCGATCGTTGCCGGATCGGCGATCGAGAAGGCGTCATCCCAGTCCGCCAGGTCGATCGTTCGTGCGATGCGCCAGTCGAATTCGCCATCGGTCTCGTCGAGAGCGTAAAAACGTAGTTCGCGGTTCGCGGTCGGAATCAACGGCTGGTCACCGACGCCAAGCGTGAAGTAGGAACCACCCGACGTATCGACCATCAACTGGCCGGTCATCAGGCGTCGTAGCATGCCCTTGCGGCGTGGCACGCGTTTGCGATCGAGAATCTCCAGGGTCTCGGGATCGAACGCAACAATACTGGGCCGCAGAAAGGACATGCAGACCGACATTGCATGGCCGTGACTGTCGAACACGACGGTCGGGCACATGCCACCAACGCGGCCAAGGCGGCGCGATTGCACATGCAGACGTGCCGTCGTTGGGTCGGTCAGGCCCAATGGCCCCCACTCATCCTGTGCATCCGCCGCCGTCGACGTATTGTGCAGCGCGTTGATGCCCTGCGGCCCCATCCAGGGGTGCGGTGGAACCGCCACCGCGTTCACCGGCGACGTCACGGCGGCGGGTCCGCCAACCCAGGCGAATGGCAACGTCGCCTTCAGGGCCTTGCGGTCGTTCTTGATGGCCGTGCCGCAGCCAGCAAGCACCAGCGCGAGCAGCGCACCAGACAGCATGGTTCGATGTGTCATCCGGGTTCTCCTGTCATCTCTTGCCCCGCCGCAGACGCACCGGGCATCGGTTGCGGCACCGCAGTCGCGCTGCAAACCGCCGCACAGCATAACAAACCGGTTCCGGTTCGACATCCGACGGCTCCTTCTCTATCATGACCGGCAATGCTCCCCGGCTCTGATTCGGATGGTTCGGCCATGGCTAAACGACGTTTCGAACGCATCGACCGCAAGCTGCTGGTCAATTACGACCACTTCAATTTCGACAACCTGAAGGATGACGAAGGCCTGGCACGCACGCTCGACATGAGCGTAAGGGGTTTGCTGCTCCAGTTGCCCCGGCCGGTGGAGCCCGGTTCCACGCTCCGCCTGTCGCTGAGCCTCGGCGACGACGTGGTGGAAGCATTCGGAGAGGTTCGTCGCTGCGAGCAGGACGATGACGGTCTGTATGAAGCCGGCATCGAGCTTCGCTATGTACCCGAAAAATTCATTCGCACGGTGGAATCCTTTTTTGCTGACCAGGGAGACGGCGGGGCCGAATGACCTTCTGGCGAAGCGTCCTTGTCATTGCGACACTCGGCCTGGCGCTTCCGGCGCCGGCCTGGTGCGTGGTCTTCGGCAGCCCCGGCGCCCCGACCCCCGCATTCAGCCTGCGCGGCAGCGTCGGACTCGGCTACAGCGTGCGCCCGCTCAATGGCCGCAACAACTCGGGAGATCCGTTGCGTGACGAACTGAAACGTTTCATGGTGCTCGGCAAGCTGTCGATCCTGCCGCTCGACTGGCTCGAGATCGGCGCACTGATCGGCGGCGCGGACGCCAAACGCAACCTGACGGACTTCCAGGGATCACTCGGCATCAACGGTGGCGGCTACCTGACCTTTCATCCGCTGCTCGAGGACGATTTCGGGATCAATATCTCACTCGGCGGCGGCATGCAGGCCAGCCGCAACGATGGCGATGTGCCTGACCCGGCCGGCGCCGCCGGTGTGCGACGCTCGACGACCCTCAAGGAAAAGCAGTATTTCGCGCACATCACCCTGTCGAAAACGTTCAAGGTCTGGAACTTCTACGGTGGCGCGACGTGGAACCTCAGCGATGTTCGCCACGGTCTGGCAGCCACACCGACATTGGGCGATGTCGAAGGGCGCTCACAGTTCGGCATGTTCGTCGGCGTCGACTACTATGTGACACCGTTGATATACTTCAGTCTCGAAGGCCAGAACTTTCACGAAGACGCGCTGTTTGCATCGATCGGGATGCTGCTGGCGCCGCAGAAGGACTAGACCATGGAAATCTTTCTCGATACCGGAAATGTCGACGAAATCCGCGAGGCAGCCGACCTGGGCATCGTCAGCGGTGTCACGACCAACCCCAGCCTGATCGCCAAATCGGGACGCCCCCGCGAGGAAGTCCTGCAGGACATCTGCGACCTGATCGATGGTCCGATCAGTGGCGAGGTCATTGCAACCGAAGCCGACGCCATGATCGTCGAAGGACGGGAACTCGCAGCCATCCACCCCAACATCGTCATCAAACTGCCGATGACCCGCGACGGTCTGAAGGCCTGCAAGGTGCTGGCCGATGAAACGATTCGTGTCAACATGACGCTGATCTTTCAGCCCCTGCAGGCGCTGCTCTGCGCGCGCGCCGGCGCCGCGTTTGTCAGTCCATTTATCGGACGTCTCGACGACATCGGCCACGACGGCATGGATCTGATCCGCCAG
>RFIY01000071.1 GCA_003695505.1 Candidatus Dadabacteria bacterium
GCCGAAGGCCGGACGGAACTCCAACGAGACCAACGCTCGCCGCGCAGCGGCACGATCATTGTCATCCCGGCCCCCGAGCCGGGATCCATCTGCCGCAACGCCGGTCTTCGCCGGAGTGGCCCCGGATATCCGCCTGCGGCGGATTCCGGGGAGACGAGAGGGCGAATGGCGACAGATTCCGGAGCGACGAGGGCGGAGCTTTGGCGGTGGGTTTCGGAGTATCTTGCCTCCCGGATTGCGCTGAGCGCCTCAGCCGGGTGCCTGCCCCATCCGTGCGACGCGTGGGTCGTCCATACCCAGCTCCGCGAACGCGGCCAGCCGGATGTGGCAACTCTCACAGCGCCCGCACGGCGCACCGGTCGCAAGCGGATCGTAGCAACTGCTGGTCAGGCCGTAGTCGACACCGCACGCCAGGCCGAGCTCGATAATCTGCGGCTTCGTCAGATCGATCAGCGGCGTATGGATGCGCCACGCGCGGCCTTCGACGCCAACCTTGGTCCCAAGATTCAAGGTCGCCTCCAGCGCATCGAAAAATGGCCGACGGCAGTCGGGATACCCACTGTAATCGACCTGATTCGCACCAATGACGAGGTCGGTTGCCCCAAGCGTTTCGGCACGGGCCGCCGCGATGGTCAGAAAATGAAGATTCCGCACCGGCACATAAGTGACCGGAATCTCGCCCGTTGGCGGTCCTTTCGGCACGTCGATCTCGTTGTCGGTCAGTGCGCTGCCGCCAAAGCGCCCGATCGCTGTGGGTACGACCTCGAACTGCTCGAGTCCGAGATGTCGCGCCACGTCCGCCGCACATTCGAGCTCGACGCGGTGGCGCTGCCCATAGTCAATCGCAATCGCGGCAAGACGAAACCCCTCGCGCAACGCCCACGCCGCTGCGGTCGCGCTGTCGAGCCCCCCCGACAGCAAGACGACGGCGGGCCGTCCGCTCATGCCGGGATCGTCAATGACCACATACGAGGATCGCGCATCGTCACCGACAGAAGCTCAAACCCCTGCTCGGCGACTTCGGCGGAAAAATCGCGGACCACTTCGCGCAGAAAAGCCTGCGGCACCAGATCGGTCGCCGTCAGTTCGCGATGATCGTAGCGCTCAAGCAGGCGCCGCGCCACGCGCTGCTGAAAGGCATCGAAGTCGTGAATGGGCGCCACGTCGGGCACACGGCATTCCAGTTCGATCCAGTAGCTGCCACCCGACGGCCGGTTCGTGCCGCCGCCCCACGCAACCGCGACGAGCGCGCCGACGCGAATGACCGGACCCGAGCCGGCGTGCATCTGCTGAACCGCCGCAGCGCTCAGCTCGCGACGGCTTCCAGTGCCGGGCGCGCCTGGTCGAGGATGCGGTTGTTTTCGTCGACGAAAACGAGGCTCGGATCCCAGTCGGCCAGCTCCTCGGGGGTGGCTTCGACCTCGACGTATGACAGGATGATGACGTGGTCGCCCGGTTGCACCAGGCGGGCTGCGGCGCCGTTCAGGCAGATCACGCCGGATCCGCGCGCGCCTTCGATGACATAGGTCTCGAAGCGGTTACCGTTTTCGATGTCGAGGATCGCGACTTTTTCGTATTCGACCATGTTGGCCGCATCCATCAGGTCGCGGTCGATCGTGATCGACCCCTGATAGTGCAGATCCGCGCCGGTCACGACCGCGCGATGGATCTTGGACTTGAGCATGGTGTGGCGAATCTTCATGATGACCTCCTCTTCGGGTAGATCTCAAACAGGTTCGGGGGCCTTCACCCCAAGGGCAAATTGTCGATCAGCCGTGCACCATCCAGAAATACCGCGCAGAGCAGACGCCCCTGTTCGATGTTCCCGCTGGTGACTGGCTGAAGGGTCTCGGTGTCGGCAATGCCCGCGTAGTCGAGCTTGCCACCTTCTATATTATCCAGAAGTTTGACCAATGTTTCAACGAGCACCTCTGCACGGTGTTCGCCTTCGGCGTGCATCTGTTGCACCTGGCGCAGCGCAGCCGAAATACCGACGGCGGCCTGGCGCGCCTGCGAACTGAGGTACTGGTTGCGGCTGCTCATTGCCAGCCCGTCTTCTTCGCGGCGAGTCGGCACGCCGACGATGTCGATGTTCCAGAGCAGCTCGCGGTTCATCCGGCGAATGATCGTGAGCTGCTGAAAATCCTTTTCGCCAAAGTACCCCCGATCCGGCCGCACCGCGTTGAACAGCTTGGTCACAACGGTCGTAACGCCGCGAAAATGGCCCGGGCGCGCCGCCCCGCACCAGTGCTCACCGAGCCGTTCGACGTCGACCCAGGTCAGGCGCTCGCCGCCGGTCGGATACATTTCCTCGACCGACGGATGGAAAACCACCTCGACGCCAAGCGGCCGCAGTTTGTCGCAGTCGGCCTCGAACGTCCGTGGGTAGCGGTCGAAGTCTTCGTTCGGACCGAACTGCGTGGGATTGACGAAAATGCTGACGACGACGTGATCGCCATTCGCGCGGGCCGCCCGCACCAGGTCGAGGTGCCCTTCGTGGAGCGCGCCCATCGTCGGCACGAAACCGACGCGTCCACCCGCACAGCGCGTCGCATCGGACCACTGCTGCATTTCACGAACGGTTTCAATGATCTTCATGCCTTGTCCTCCGCTTGCGGGAAACGGCCTTCGCGGACATCGTCACGGTAAGCCTGAAGCGCTTCGACGGCCGTCTGCCCGACTTCCGCATAGCGCCGCACGAACGACGGTGTGCGCGGCAGCATGCCGAGCAGGTCGTGCATCACGAGGACCTGCCCGCTGCAATGCGGCCCCGCCCCGATGCCGATCGTCGGAACCTCGACCGCCTCGGTCACGGCTTTCGCAAGATCGTCGGGCACACACTCGAGTACGATCGAAAAGACGCCTGCGTCCTGAAGCCGCCGCGCATCGTCGATGATCCGCCGCGCGCTGTCCGCGTCCTTGCCCTGACGCCGGAAGCCGCCGAACGCATGTACCGACTGCGGCGTCAGCCCCAGGTGCCCCATCACGGGGATATCCTGCCGCGTACAGGCCGCGATCGCGTCCAGCACCCGCTCGCCCCCCTCGATCTTGACCGCCGCGGCGCCGGATTCCTTCAGGACGCGGATCGATGCATCGACGGTCGCATCCACGCCGCGCTGGAAGGTACCGAACGGCAAATCGACGACGAGCAGCGGGTGCACGAGCGTTCGGCGCACGCAACGTGCGTGGTAGATCATTTCATCCAATGTCACGGGCAGCGTATCGGGCAACCCCTGAATGACGGTGCCGAGCGAATCGCCGACCAGCACCACGTCGATACCGGCAGCTTCGGCCCAGGCAGCCGTGGGTGCGTCGTAAGCCGTGACGACCGTGATCTTTTCGCCACGACCACGCATGGCGATCAGGCGCGGCACCGTCACCGGCTTGCGCGAACCGCCTGTCTCCGGGTTTTGCAGATATCCAGCCATGTTGCGCTCTCTTCCGAAACGGAGTTGGTAAGAGGCGAATCGAATCCCGAAAAGCGCCGTCGCGCTCAGCTATGTTTCCTGCCGACCGTTGCCGGTTCGGCGGAAGCCCCGGCGACGACCCGAATCGGGTCGGTCACCTACAGTGTAACGCAATTCAGGCATCGACCGGCTGCGGCGACAGCGCGGCACATCAGCCACAGCCCGTGCCGGCTGCGTCGCCCCGAACCTGATCCGGGATCCATCCGGCCCGACCGGAGGCCGGACAGAACCCCAACGAAACCAACGCCTGCCGCGCAGCGGCGCGACCATCGTCATCCCGGCTCCCGAGCCGGGATCCAGGTTCAGGAACGTGCATCGCACGGAGGCGGTCCTCAGCCATGGCACCGAGCCAAGCACCGGCTGGACCCCGGATATCGGCCTGCGGCCGATTCCGGGGCGACGAGGGAGCAGAGTCGACGGTGGATTCCGAAGCACCCTGCCTCCCGGGCCGCTCTGGGCCGCCGGCCGAGCCGTGCCGCGAGACGGTGAACGCAACGCAGCAATGTCACAACCGTTGAACGGGCAACGCGCCGAACGGCAGAAGAACGCGCAGTCTACGGCGCCCCCCGTCAAGCCCTCCACACGATCCATCCTTGACTGCTCCGCCCCGGGAACGTAAAATCTGCAATATGCGTCACGGAGGTCCGGCGTTCTGGCAAACGGCGATGCGGTGGGTTTGCGGTGTCGCGGTCGCTGTCGGTCTGAGCGCCTGCACGACCGACCCCATCCGTTACCGGCGACCTGCGCTCGTCATCCAGCCTGCCGCCGATGTAGCGCTGATCCCTTCTCCTGAAGGGACGATCGACGTTGCGGTCGCGCAGCATCTGAATCGGGTCGATGCAGCCTCCATCAACTTCGTTCCACAGGACGGCGACTCGGCCCTTCACGTCGTGGAATCCGTGACCTATGCACGCCTCCAGATGAATGTGCCCGGACACGTTTCGGCGGGGTTCGAATATGTCAACGGTCGAAAGGAAAAGAGCTTTCCGAACGCCGTAGACATTCCGGAAATGACAGCGCCGGCGGTGCGTGGTGGCGGTGTATTCATCGTCAAGCATTTTCCGTCTCAACGTGTCACGGGTGTCACGGTCTCGATCGGCGCCGCGGTTCAGATGGTCGGCTTGCCGTGGGAAGAATGGGAAGCGCAGACGCTGAACTGTGATCTGATCTGCGCGTGGGAGGACTTTGTCCGAATCGACGCCCAGGTTGCCCGAAAATTCCGGTACCGGGGTGGCTTCGGCGTTGCATATGAACCCGAGCCCCACCTTCTACTGCATTCCGCCGTCAGTGTCCAGAATGCGTTTACGAACACAGGCTTTCATATTGAGCCGATTGAAGGTTCAACGATACGCAGCGATATCGGCGGCGTCTTTCAGTTCGGGCTTCGCGCGCAAGTGAAATGGATCTTCGCCGACATCGGCGGGTACCTTCCCTTTGGCTACGGATTCGATACCGCTGTCCGTGGCGTCGGATTGTTCGCCGGCGGCGGCTTGCGCATTCCTTTTATGAAAGCCGAAACGACAGGGTCAGACGCGGAACGGCATTGACCGTTTCTCGACGCCCCCGCAAACAGCGCGCTCGACCGAAAACAGCATTGTCTGCGCAACGTCAGCCGTTGGGCTGAATCTCCTCCAGCGCCCTGACCACGAGCGCATCGTCGACGGGAATGGCATAACCGTGCTCCGGATCCGGATCGAATCGTCCCACCCCGTTCGGCAATGCATACCGGACAGTACCGGCGCGCACCTTCTTGTCGCTGCGGGTAGCATCGAGGGCGGCCTGGGCATCGATCCTTCGGTCGAGCTGCGTCGGCAGACCAAGCAGGCCACATAGTCGGCGCAGCCGTTCCAGGCCCTCCAATGGGAACTCGCGCAATTCGACCGCGATGGCCGCCTCGGCGACCATGCCGAGCGCGACACCGGCGCCGTGCGGTAACTGGTAGTCGTACAACAATTCCAGGGCGTGCCCGATCGTGTGTCCGAAATTGAGGATCTGCCGCAGTCCGCCTTCGCGCTCGTCGCGCATCACGACGTCGCCCTTGATCCGCACGTTGCGCTCGACCAGCTCGGTCCAGACGCCCGGATCGGCGGCGAGTATGTCGCCCACACGCTGCTCCACCAGATCGAGCAACGTCGCGTCGGCAATGAACCCATGTTTGACGACCTCGGCCAGGCCGTAGCGGAGCTGGTCTTGCGGCAGGGTCGCCAGCATGTCGACATCGGCAATGACCGCACGCGGCGGATGAAATGCGCCGATCAGGTTCTTGCCCTCGGGCACGTCGATACCCGTCTTGCCGCCAATCGAACTGTCGACCATCGCGACAACGGACGTCGGTACCTGGATCACCGGGATGCCGCGCAAATACGTTGCCGCGCAGAACCCGGCGAGATCGCCGATAACGCCGCCGCCGAGCGCGATACAGACGGCGTCCCGCCCAAGGCCGGCGCGGAACCATTCTGTCTCGATGTGCTGCTTCTGCTGGCGTGACTTGCTGGCTTCTCCGGCGGGCACGGTCACCACGGTCGCCGGCGCTTGCGGCAACGCGCCCAGGACGGCCGCCAGCTGCGTATCGGCGAGGTGCGTGTCGGTGACGACGGTAACCGCCGCGCGGTCCGCGAGCAACGTCCGCCACAGCGAAGTGTCGCCGGCGACGCCCTGCCCGACCCAGACGCCGTGCCGCCAGCGTGTGTCGCCAGACAATTCGATGACCGGACTGACGTCAGACATGGTTGCCACCGGATGTACGTTTCAGCGATGCAGGTAACGCGCCCGCGGGCGCAGTGTACCTCAGGAGCCGGGTCGCACGAAGCTGTCGACGACGCGGTCGTACTCGAACACGACCACTTCACCGTCGGCGTAGATCCACTTCGAAATCGGCGGATCACCGATCGGCCCGATTTCTTGCGTGGGCTGGCCCTTGGTCGTCATCACTTCGCCCTGCGTGATGCCGCGCGGAACCGATCCGTCGCGCAACGTCATCGCACTGATCGTCGCCGCGATGACCCACGAGGCCACCGGAATGGCGAGAATGATCAGCGCGGCACGCGCCGCTTTGCTGCTGAGAAACTTCATGGGTTTGATGCTATCAAAAGCACCGAACCATGGCAATGTCCGCACCAGACCTCAGTAACTTCGCGGCATGCCAAGGACGTGTTCGGCGATGTAGTTGAGGATCATTTCCTTGCTGATCGGCGCCGTGCGCACCAGGCGCGTATTGACCCACGCCTGGATCAGCCCGTAGTCGCGGTCGAAGCCGTTGCCGCCGTGGGTCTGGATCGCGCGGTCGCAGGCCTTGATCGAGATCTCGCCGACGAGCATCTTGGCCATGTTCGCGTACGGTGCGATGTCATTGGGATTCTTGCCTTCGTCAAACATCGCCGCCGCGCGATAGACGAGCATGCGCGCCGCTTCACTTTCGGCCTTGATCTCGGCCAGCGGATGCTGGATCGCCTGGTAGGCGCCGATCGGCTTGTCGCCGAAGACGACCCGCTCATTGGCATAATCCACGGCCTTCTTGAGCATCAGGTCGATGCCGCCCAGTCCAATCGCCGCGGCGAGCGTCCGCTCGGCGTTGAGGACGTTGAACATCGGCAGGATGCCGGCGTGTTCGGCGCCAACCAGATCTTCGGCCGGCACCTCGACGTTGTCGAAAAACAGCGTCCACTGCCGCAGGCCTTCGATGCCCTCGGTATTGAGTTCCTGCATCTCGAACCCGGGCGACTTCGGATCGACGATCAGCACGTTGAACCCGCCGACCTTCGGCAGCCCCTTGGCCTTGAGTTCTTCGTAGGTCATCGAACGGGCGATCACCAGGACACGGTCCGCGACATCGACGCCGGTGATGAACGTCTTTTGGCCGTTGAGGATGAACTTGTCGCCCTCGCGACGCGCAATCGTCTTCATCCGGAAGGCATTGGAACCGGCGTCCGGTTCGGTGATCGCAAACGCCCAGATCTCTTCGCCCGAAGCAATCCTGGGCAGATAACGCTGCTTGAGCTCATCGGGACCACCGCGCAGCACACAGAGGGCGTCCATCGCCGTCAGCATCATCATCGCGCTGGTCAGACCGTAGCGACCGAGCGTTTCGAGGATCAGCGCCTGCGCGAACAGTCCCATCCCGGAGCCGCCGTATTCTTCCGGAATCAGCGCGCCGATGAAGCCCTGGTCCGCGAACTCCTGCCAGAAGTCGCGCGGGAACACGCCTTCCTTGAGGGTGCGCTCGCGGATTTCCTCGCCCTTGTCCTGCCATTTCTGGCCGAACTTGTCGACGGCTTCGATGAGCATGCGTTGTTCTTCGGTGAAATTGAAATCCATGATCTGACGCTCCCGGCAGAACTAATTGAGTGACGACTCACTTAAGTGTAGCAAACTCGACTGAGGTGTCAATTTCGAACCGGTCGACCGTCCCGCGTCAAACGTTCCAGCCACTCCCGCACAGCCTCGATCCGCTCCTCTGGAGCGCCGTCGATCGCGATGCGCAATCCGTCCGGCCGTAACTCCAGCCGCTCGTCCGCGGCAGCGATCGCTGCCAGCGCCGCCGGTTGCAACGGCGTCGACGCGTCAATGTGCAGCACTGCGGCAGTGGGCTGTATCGTCAGCTTGGAGATACAGAGGTCACGCAGTCGCGGCCGCAACGACATGGCGCGGATATAAAGGCGATCCTGCGCCGCCGGCGCGCCGAACCGATCGACCAGTTCACGCTCGACCTGCAGGACATCGGCAGTCGTTCGCGCGCGTGCGAACTGCTGGTAGGCGCGCAGTCGAGCCTCGACTTCCGGCAGCCACGCCTCGGACAAGGTCAGCGAAAAATCTGCGTGGATATCTGGTTCGATCACGGGTTCCGCGTCAATCCCCTGGGCCTCATGCAGCGCCTCGTCAAGCAGACGCAGCATCATCTGCATGCCGATCGCGGCAATGTGTCCAGCCTGTTTCTTGCCGAGCATTTCTCCGGCGCCACGAATTTCGAGATCACGCATTGCGATCTGGAATCCGGCACCGAGGTTCGAGAAGCTACGGAGGACGTCGAGCCGCTGGCGCGCCTGCTCAGAGAGCTGCGTGTCTCCGGGATAGAGCAGATAGGCATAGGCGCGTCGATCGGACCGCCCGACCCTGCCACGCAACTGGTACAAATCGGCCAGCCCGTGCATATGCGCGTCATGCACGATCAGTGTGTTGGCACGAGGGAAGTCGATACCGCTTTCGATAATCGTGGTCGCAACCAGTACGTCGAGTTCGTGGGCGCCAAATGCCTGAAAGACGTCCTCGACCGCTCGCGGACGCATTTTGCCGTGCGCCACGCCGATGCGCAGATCCGGCACGAGTTCACTTAGCTGGCTGGCGATGCCTTCCAGCGCGTCGATCTCATTGAGCAGGTAAAATGCCTGCCCACCGCGAAGCCGCTCACGCACCAGCGCTTCACGCACGGTATCCGCGTCCCAGGGCTGCACCCGCGTCTCGACGCCGAGTCGCCCGGGCGGAGGCGTCGCGATCACGCTCATCGCACGGAATCCGCCAATGTGCAGTTGCAACGTTCGCGGGATCGGTGTCGCGGACATGGCCAGCACATCAACGTCACGCCGAAGCGCCTTGAAGGCCTCCTTGTGTTTGACCCCGAACCGATGTTCTTCGTCGATGATCAGCAGACCGAGCCGCGCGAACCGGACATCATGTTGCAACAGACGATGGGTCCCGATCACGATGTCGATCTTTCCGTCCGCAACATCCTGCAGGATCCGCCGTTGCTGCGCCGCCCCAACGAATCGGCTCAGCACCGCGACCCGGATCGGCAGATGTTTGAGGCGGTCGTGAAATGTGCGTCCGTGCTGCGCCGCGAGAACGGTCGTCGGCACGAGGACCGCGACCTGATAACCATTTTCGGCGAACCTCACGGCAGTCCGCAATGCGATTTCGGTCTTGCCATACCCGACATCGCCGACAACCAGCCGGTCCATCGGGTGCGGCGCGGCAAGGTCTCCTTCGATATCGGCAAGCGCGGCCTGTTGCCCCGACGTTTCGTCCCATGGGAAGCCGGCCTCGACCGCAGCCGACAATTCACCTGGCGGCGGGAGGGGGTCACGTCGCGCGCGTTCTCTTGCGGCGTAGATGTCCAGCAGCTCACCAGCAAAGCGCAGCAGATCTTCTCGCACTTTCGCCTTGCGCCGCTGCCAGGCCTCGCCGCCGAGGCGATCCATGCGCGGTTCTTCCTCACCTGCCCCCCTGTACAGCGACACATAGGCAAGCTGGGCCACCGGCACGAGCAGGCGATCTCCGCCCGCGTACTCCAGCCGCACGACGTCAACGGTGCGCTCGTCGACCGTGACGCGATGCAGATCGATGAAGCGGCCAATGCCGTACAACTCGTGCACGACGTAATCACCGGGATGCAGCTCGCTGACATCGAGGCGGGCGTCGCGAGCCCGTTCCTGCTGGCGATGGCGGCGCACGAAGGCCGCGACGTCGATGACGCGCAGTTGCTCGTCGGGCAGTTCCCAGTGGCCGCGCACACGGTGCGGAATGTAACGTGCGACACGAGGCTCGTCGGTGGCCTCGTCCGCGCAGGCCCAGCCTGCCTGCCTGAGCAGCTCATCCGCGACAGCGCGGTCGCCTGGGCGTCCGGTCACCCAGATGCGCAGCCGGTGATTTGCTTCCGGCAACAACGACCGCAGGCGCTCGACGGGATCCCGGCTTCCCGACGGCATCATCGACGTTGCCCGCAGGCGCCAGCGACGCACGGTTTCTGGCTCGCCGATCTGCGACATGTCGAACTCATCCGATTGCCATCCAGGCAACGGCCAGCCTTCCTGCACGAGCCGCCGCCGCTCCGACACCGTTTCCTGCCGGGCACGGTTGAATACGTCGCGGGCAGCGTCTGCCCCGATGGCGAAATCGATGCGGGGGGGCAGCGACACGATCTCCCCGGCCAGCGTCCACCACAGCGGCAGCGCGGGCACCGATTCGCCTGCCGAACGCACGGCACCAAGGAGGCGCTCTGTCAGCTCGGTGCTCGCGCCACTGTTGCGGATTCGATTGCGAATGCGCCGTTCGAGAGCGTCCGGATCGTCCCATGGCGCCACCCGCACCGACGCATACCCCAGTCGGACATGTTCGACCGGACGCGCCGTCATCTGACTGACCGGATCAAACACGCGCATCGTTTCGATCAGATTATCGAAGCGATCGATCCGCACCGGCCGCTCCTCGAGCGGCGACCAGACGTCGATGATCTCGCCACGGACCGCGAACTCACCCGGGCTGCTGACCTCGGGGACATTCAGATAGCCGCGCTCGACGAGCAGGTCCGGGCCGAGTTCATCATCGACCGTGAGCGAGATCGTCGCCGGACCAGGAAATCGCACCAGCGGCACCAGCGGCGCCGCAGCCTCGAGAAGCAACACATCATGCTGTTCGCGCGACAGCTGTTCGGCAACGACGGCCCGGCGGGCAACGATACGCGGATCCGGCATTGCGTGATCATACAGTCCGACATCCCAGCCTGGAAGCGCCTCGATACGTCGGTCGGGGCGCACGGCGCGCAGCATGTCAAGAGCATCGGCCAGTGCCTCGGCGTCGGGAACGAGGATCGTCACCGGCCCGGTCCAGCGGTCGAGTTCTCGTACGGCCGCAAGCGGCCAGAGCGGGCGCGGCAGAACGTGTACGCCACTTTGCTCATCGACCACGATCGACTCCAGGCCAAAGCACCTTGTGAAGCTGGAGATTCAGACGAAACGGCAGCCCTGAATCGATCAGCCAGTCCGCGAGCTCGGCGGCCTGAAGCATGGGCTCGGCGGCCGAAACGAGCCAGGTGACGCCTGACAACCGCTCGTGCTCCCGACGCCAGGTCTCGCAAAGCCATTCCCAGTCGGCGCGATTGCAGCAAACAGCCTTCAGTTCATCACCCGCTTGCAGCTCGTCCAGATTTTCGGCCAGCCAGGCCTGATACGCACCGCTCGATGGCGTCTTCAGATCGAGTACGACCTTCGATGGACGCGGTACCCCGGCGATCGAACGAACGCCGCTGGTTTCGACACTGACCAGATAACCGTCGTCAATGAGCCTTGCGATCAGGTCGTGGCTCGCCTGTTGCGCCAACGGCTCGCCGCCCGTCACGCAAACGCGCCGGCAGCCGCGGCTCTGCACATCCCGCAGCACGTCGTCCAGTTCGCGCCGAACACCACCGGAGAACGCCCATTCGGTATCGCAATAGACGCAGCGTACCGGGCAACCCGTCAGGCGAACGAATGTGGTCACCTGGCCGCTGTCGGTACTTTCCCCCTGGATCGACGTAAAGATTTCGCTGATCTGCAGCGCAGACAAGGGTATAACTCCTGCTTCGGGCACAAGAATGCGCGAATTGCCCGGTAGATCCGCGCAATTCGTGCATCAACATCATGGTTCGCATGTCAGCATAACAGCCGGACGGCTGAACATGCCGCACGTTCCTGTCCCGAATGCGCCGCCGGCTCAGCTTCCGGAGCGATCGACAGTCAACCCGGCCATAACCCTGGATGCCCACTCGCCCAGCTCGTCCGGAGGCGCTTCGAAGGCGACTTCTACGCGATTGGCCACCGCCCTCGGCATCCCGTGAATCACGCAGGAATCAGCATCCTGTACGGCAATATCACCGCCGGAGGAAACGAATTGCACGGCGCCTTCCGCACCGTCGGCGCCCATGCCGGTCAGCACGACGGCAAGCCGTGGCACGTCCAGAACGGCGGCGCGCGTCAGCGTGTGATCCAGGCTCGGCCGGTGTTTTTCGTCCGCATCCCCCTCACGCAGAAACATGCGCAAGACGCCATCCTCCACGGCAAAATCGGCCTCCATCCCCGACGGCACGACATAGGCGTGCGCCGGCAACAGGACTTCGCCATCGACAGCCTCGGACACAATGATCGGCGCCATCTGATTGAGACGGCGCGCGAATCCCTCACTGAACCCGGGTGGCATGTGCTGCACGATCACGATTGCCGCCGGAAAGGATGGAGAAAACGCATTCAGAAAGCGCCGCACGGCCGGCGGTCCGCCCGTACTGGCTCCGACGATGAGCAGTCCACGCGCCGTCCGGGCGGGTGGTGCGGGTGCGGACTGCGGCGGATTGACCCTTGCCGGGGGAATCGCAGAGGATTCCGCGGTCGCCTGCCCCATGGCCAGGCGAATCTTTGCAAGCAGGTCCTGCCCAAGATTGATGAAATCGACGCGATTTCGGACACGGGTCTTGTCGACAAAATCGAAGGCCCCCTCTTCGAGCGCCTGAAACGTCTCTTCGGCGCCTTCCCGTGTAAAGCTGGACACCATGATGATTCGTGTCGGCAACTCGTCGCGCAGCACGCGCAGGACATCGAGGCCACCGAGCTTCGGCATCTGCAGATCGAGCGTCATCACATCCGGCTTGAGTCGTCTGGCCGCATCGATCGCAGCCATGCCGTCACGCGCCTCGCCAACGATTTCGACATCGTCCGCGGCACGCAACACACGGATCAAGGCGCGACGCACGAATGTGCTGTCGTCAACGATGAGTACGCGAATCTTGCCGCCTGTCGGCTCTTCTGTATGTCGATCATTCACTACGGTACCTATCCGGCCAGCTTCTGGTAAATCACGACGCCGTTTTCGCGGTGCGGATCAAACAGAAACGGAACGTTGGCGAGGCTCTCGGAGACACCGGTCACGAGGACGCCATCATCACGCAACAGTCCGTGCAGGTGCTTGACCACCTGTTGCACCGTGTCCTGGTCGAAATAGATCAGCACGTTACGAATCATCACCGCATCGAACGGATGGGGAAAACGCAGCGTCGCGGCATCGACCAGGTTGGCCCAGCGAAAATCGAGGTGTTGATGTATGGACGGTTTCAGCTTGCGCTGATCGCCGCTCGGCACGAAGAAGCGGACCATACGTTCTGGATCCGTGTTGCGAAACGATTTGCTGCGATAAACACCGGCCCGTGCTGTTTCAACCATCTGTACGTCGATATCGACACCAAACAGCTCGAATTCATCCAGATCGAGGCCGCGTTCGCGGATCAGGATCGCCAGTGTGCTCAGTTCCTCGCCACTCGATGCACCGGCGCTGAGTACACGGAATCGTCGACGCCGCGCCCGCCGCGACGCCGCACGCTCGACGATTGCGGCCAGCGTCGCCTCCTCGCGGAAAAAGAAGGTTTCGTTGTTCGTCAACGCAGATACGAGCTGCAGGAACTCGGCGTCTCGATCCGGCCCAAAGTGAAGATAACGATAGTAGGCTTCAGGCGAGGGCATGCCGCGCGCCTGCACCCGCGTCATGATCCGATTCTCGAAGATGCGCCTTCGGCTCAACGCATAGTTGAGTCCTGTCCGCTGCCGCACATATTCGCGGAACAGGACGAAAAGCCCATCGTCAAACTGGCCGGCGCCGCCACCGGATGCACCTGTTCGTCGCAGTTGAGATGCGATCATCAGACGTTCCCGATCAGGACGTCACGCACCCGTGCATCGAGCGCCGTACGGTGTCCGACATCGATACCCGCACCGCTCAACGCTTTGGCGGCCGCGAGCTGGAGCCGCCAGTCTTTGTGATCGAGCGCCTGTCGCAATCGCCGCTCGAACGCCTGCGGGTCAAGCCTGGTTCCAGCCCGAAGAATGGCGAGCTCGGCAACTGCGTCGCTCTGAACGGGTACCGCGAGCAGCGTGCGCACGAATGCACGACGATCCTGCACGGCGCGAAACCCCGCCAGCGCCGCCAGCACTTCGGGCCGCCGGCACGCGGCAATCAGGCGCTCGACATCCTCCTGCTTCGCACAGGGATGCACCGCCAGCATCTCGGCTGCGACACCGGCCAGAGGCGAACGCTCCTGGCACCGTCGCATCAGGAACTGCGCTGCTTCAGGGCGCTCTACCTGCAGCAGCGCGATCAAATCTGGTTCGGTCAACTGTCCCGCACGAGCGCGCGCCTCCAGTTCATCCAGCGCGCGCTCAGGCTGCTCGCGCAGATCAAGGACAACGCGTAGCTCATCGCGTACGCCCTGCGACTTGCTGCGAAGGAACCGTGCAATCGCAGACGGCAGCGGCTCGGGCGCCTGCTGCGCCAGGAGCAGCAGAACATCTTCGGGCAGTGATTCGAAGTCCAGATCAGAGACGATCTCATCGGCTACACCGGGCAACTCCAGTTGCAGCTCCACGACCTGCAGTGCGGTTTTGCGAACAAGGACGTCCGGGTCACTGAGCAGGCCAGCAACAAGGCCGATGACTTTCCGCGCAACGGGGCGCAGCGCGATCAACGCCTCAAGGCGAACCGAAGCCGCCGCGTGGGTCAGAAACGGAATCAGATCCCGCTCGGGCTGATCCGAGATTGCAGACAACAGACGAACGGCACGCCGCGACGCCTCGTCGCCAAGCGCACGCGACGCGTGCTCACGGACGATCTCGATCGCGCCATCCATCGCCTGCAGCGCCTCGACGTAGGCCGTCGCATCGTCACCGAACAGATACAGATCGACGAGCTTGCGCGCGGCTCCCACGTCCTGCAGCGCACCGAGCAGTCGAGCAGCAGCACTGCGGTCGCCGGTCTGTTCGAGCACCTCACGCGCAGCCTGGACCCAGATGTTGCGCGGGTGCGCATGATGTTGAATCGCGGCACGATCCAGCGCCTCGAACAGGCGTGCCCCTTCGGCCAGAACAATACCGGCCATCGAGGGGTCTTCACGAACCGCCTCGGCCAGCAGAGGCCATGACGCCGCGCGTGGGAGTTGCGCCAGTGCAACGATCGCGAACGGCGCCAGATCTTCGTCGCGAACCAGCTCCTCCAGCGTCCGCACGGCGGCGGGGGTGGCAATTTTTCCAAGGGCCGTAATGGCCGGACCGGCGGTCCAGGGATCCGTTGCACAAACCTGCTGCAATACCGGTACCGACTCTGGTTCGCCGAGCTTGCCAATCGCTTCACAGGACATGGCCGCCAGATTGGGATCCTCCGACAACGCCCAGCGATGCAGCGCCGATAACACGCGGGCGTCCTGGAATGTGGCCAGCGCGGGCGCGACAAACATGCAGCCTTCGCTGCTCAGGCCATCGAGGAGCGGTTCGAGCTGCGACCAGGCGGCAGGGCCAAGGCGCTCAAGCACTTCGATGGCGGCATTTCTCTCTGCAAAATCGTGAGCTTCGATCCGATCAAGCAGGAATGGCAACAAGGTGTCCATCGGTTGCTGCAACAGCGCAGCGATCGCCTCCTCACGGCGGCGCAGGCCACCGTGGGCAACGCCGGCGATCAGGCTTCCCGGATCCGACGTGCCGCCTTCACCCCGCAACTCGGGTGTTGTTGCCACTCCCGCTCCCGTCAAACCTGCTCGCCGGCCTCATCGGCGCTTCGGTACTGCTGCAAGGTATTGAACAGCTCCTCGGCCGTTTCGGTCAGCGATTCCGAGATCGTTGCCAGTTGCTCCATCGCCCGCAGGTTCTCGCCGGCGATCGCAGAAATATTCTCGATGGCGATCACCACCAGTTCCCCGCCACGCTTCTGTTCCTGCGTCGCATTGGCGACCTGTAATGTGTCGCGTTTGACGTCTTCGATATAACGGACGATCTGCTGGGAGTTCGACGCCTGCTCGGTCATGGCGTCGCGGATCTGTTCCATCATCTGATTCATCGAGGAAACGGCGTCGAGGATGCCGGTACTGGCCTCCATCTGCGCGTTCATGGCCATGTCGGCGTCGCGCAACAGGTCTCGCGTCTGCTGCGTGTGCTCCATCATCGTGTCAATGGCCGCGGTCGCGTTGTCGGCCGATTGCAGTCCGAGACGGCTGGACGCACTGCCGCGTACAGCCACCTGGTATACCTTTTCGATTTCGGTCTGGACTTCGGCCACCACGACGCGGATCTCTCGCGTGGCTTCGAGGCTCCGCTCGGCAAGCCGGCGGACTTCGTCCGCGACCACGGCAAACCCCTGGCCGGCCTCGCCCGCGCGCGCCGCCTCGATCGCGGCATTCAGCGCGAGGATATTCGTCTGATCCGCAATGTCCTGGATCAGCGACGATATCCGTCCGATGTTTTCCGTGCGCTCGGTCAGTTTCTGAATGGCCTCGGCGCTCGCCTCCATGCTGCCGGAGAGCTCGCGCAGTTGCTGGATCGAATCGGTCACGGCCTCACGTCCGCGCGCAGCGATGTCGACCGCCTCGTCGCCCTTGCTGGCCACCTCGTTCAGGCGCTCACTGAGCGTCCTGATGTTGGCGACCATTTCTTCGATCGTTACGGTCGTTTCTTCGACGTGCACGGCCTGCTGTTCGGTAATCGCGCCGACCTGCTCGATGCTGGTACTCATCTGCTCGACACTTGCGGAAATTTCCTCGACGCGATCCGCAAGCTGTCCGGCGCTCTCGGCCACGGTAATGATCTGTGCGGCGATTTCTTCCATACTTGACGAGGTTTCATCCGCAGCCTGGGCCTGAACCTGCGAACCTTGCAACACCTCTCGCGCGACGCCATGAATTTCGTCGGCGCCGCTGGCGACTTTTTGCGCCAGATTGCGAAGATCGCTGAATGTCCGGCGAATCACCGCCAGCGCCTGCTGCATCGCACGTCCGACTTCGCCGACCTCCGTCTGCTGTTTCAACGCGGATTCAGGCACCGCACGGTTGAACTCATTCTGAGACACCGCGGACGCGACTTCGGCCAGCGAACGCAAGGCCCGGGCCTGGGGGCGCACAATCAGACCGACACCCGCACCGACAATGGTCAGAATCAGCAACGTCAGTCCGATGGCCTGGCGTCGGAACGCGTCCAGCGCAGCTCCGACGGCCCGTTGCATGTCCACCGCGACCACCATGCGCCAGCCATTGGTGCGCTCCGGCGCCGTTGTTGCGGTTCCGTCGGCAGGCGTCGTTTCCTCGCCAGCCGAATCCAGCAACCCCAGAGCCTCCGTGTCGATGATGTCGAGTCCGTCGTCGGTTCCGCTATTCACATCGACCGATTCCCGAATCGGCACCACAACCAGCAGGTGTTCCTTGCCCTGGATGTCGCCAACCCGCACACCGCCATCGGCAAAGATGTCGCCCAACGCAGCAACGATCTCCGCGTCCTGCGCATCGGCAAGGTCATTGGCCGCAAAGACCCATCGTTCGCCGTCGCCGTTCATCACACCGACCCAGGCGATGTCGGGATCCTGAGACAGAACGGTCTCGAGAATCCTCTGGGCAATCACACTGTCGCGGACGCCTACCGCATACTGAACGTTTTCAGCCAGAATCTGCGCCATCGTGTGATAGGAGCGCTCCGCGCGCTCCATCAGATTGGCGCGATTCAATGCGAACCAGGCAATCGCCATCGTCAATGCCGTCACCGCGACCGCGCCCAGCGCGGACGCCATCCAGATCGCACCCAGCGTCCGAAAACGTTCGACGATGCCTCCGAGATTCAGCCGTTGATCGCTCATTCGATGTGCTCCTTCGCCGCGCCGATCGTCGCAGCCCCGGTATCGGATTGTTCGTGGGTGTCAATCGCTTCAAGATAGCCGCTGACCGGCAATTCGATCAATGGCGTCTCATCTTCGAGACAGACGCGCCGCGCCCAGATCAGTGGCGTGTCACCAAGATCCTGCCAGCTCTCCTGTTCAAGAAAGCGCACGCCGACCATCTGATCGACGCCAACCGCCAGGTAGCGCCCCTCCGCCTCGATGGCCACGGCCACACGGCGCGGCACCCCCTGCCCCAGCGGATCGGTCAGAGTGTAAATATCTCCCCGAAGCGCAAACACCCCCGCAATCCAGTCATCGCGGAGCCAGGGAGCGACCTTGGGCCTGTCGACGACCTCACGAATATCGCGATCCGCAATGGCGATGGTCTGGTCACCCACGCGGGCGACGAGGTGCTTGACACGAAGGTCGACGACCGCTTCGTCGTTGAGCGAATCGTCGGCAAAACCCCAGCTCGACAGCTCGAAGTCAGCCATTGCCAGCCTCCTCCCGGCTTAGCTGAAGGAATGCGCGCAACCGCCCGGCGTCCAGAATCAGGCTGACGTAGCCATTTCCCAGCACCGTGGCGCCGGAAAAGGGCCCATGTGCAAGCGTCCTGTCGCGCAACGGATGAAGGACGGCCTGGCTTTTGCCGATGATTCGCCGAATCGGTACACAAATCGAGCCCGCACTCTCTTCAAGAATGAGGACATAACCTTCGCCGCTGATCGCGGCCTCTTCTTCGGTCGCAACAAACGCGCCGTCGACAAGCCACTGCTCGAGACGGACGTACGGCAACAATTCCTCACGCCAGCGATAACGCGCCTCACCTGCCGGATGCAGCAGCGCAGCGGCCTCGAACCGACGGGTCTCGATGATCCGCCGCAATGGTACCGAAATGACATTGCCCCGCACCTCGACATGCAGCAGTTCCGCGACGGCCGTTGAAATCGGCACATGCAATTCGAAACGGCTGCCTTCACCAGGTGTGGATTCCAGTCGCACCGTTCCGCCAAGCGCCCGCACGGTTCGCTCAACGACATCCAGTCCGACGCCGCGCCCCGACAACTCGGTCGCCTGATCTCGGGTCGAGAATCCAGACAGAAACAGCCACCGCAGAACCGTATCCTCATCCGCCGCGGCCGCCTCTTCCGCACTCATCAGACCACGAGCGACAACCTTCTTGCGGATCTGGGCGGTATCGATGCCACGACCATCGTCTTCGATCTCGATCTGAACGTGATCACCGCGCCCCTGTGCCCTGACGATGACGAGTCCCTGCTCCGGCTTGCCCGCCGCGAGCCGCTCTTCGGGCGTCTCGATTCCGTGGTCAACCGCGTTCCGCACAAGGTGGACAAGCACTTCTGACAACTGATCGACGACTGACTTATCCGCTTCGGTCGCCTCGCCGTCGATCACGACCTGGACGCGCTTGCCGGTCTTGCCCGCGGCATCACGAACGATCCGAGGTACGCGCCGCAGAATCGCCGACAGTCCCAGCAGACGAATGCGCGTCGTTTGTCCCTGAACGCGCCGAACGCGCGCAGAAAGGTGATCGAGGCGATCAAGCACGGCCCGCTGCTCGACCCGGTCGAGATGTTGCAGCACTTCATTCTCGAGAAAATCGTGCAGCGCATTGTAGGACAGGATCAGGTCTCCGACCTCGCGCTGCAACTGATCGAGCTTGTCGGTCGAAACCCGCAAGGTCGCATCAAGAACCACATCGCCCTGCCGTTCGGTGGCGTCATCTGCTGTGCGCGCCGCACCGGACCCAGATGGAGCCGCCGCCCCACCAGCTGCTTCGGGCGCCGACACACCTTCGCCCTGGTCGAGTGAACCCAGCAGATCATCTGCAAGCCCGAATGATGGCAAAGACTTCGCGGACGATTCCGGCTGCTCGCCCGACATCTGGCTCCCCGCCCCTGGTGCGGCACGAACATCCCCTGCGGCAGCAGCCGTCATCCAGTCGGTCCACGGTGCGAGGCCAGGCGCATCGTCGGCGCCCTCGCGAACTGCCCCAAGCCCCTGTTTCAGGGCGTCCAGCATGTCGAACAGACCCGCAAGAAAGTTCCGATCGGCCGGGGTGTCCGCCTTGATCAGCTCCTCAAGCGCGTGTACCAGAGACGACACCGCCGCCATGCCAAGCATCCCGGCATTGCCCTTGAATGTGTGCAATGGCCTCAACAACGGCTGCAACACCCCCAGTTGCACGGCACCCGCCTCGGCCTCCTGCTCCAGGACGATCAGACGTGTCTCCAGCTCGATGAGTACATCCTCGGTCTCGGCGAGAAATGCCTCGATCAGATCGCGTATGTCATCAAACTCCACGGCACTCCCGGTAGGTCTGCGTCTCGGGCCGAAACGGATACAAACAACATTCTATATGGCCGCGCCCAGAAACACACGCGC
>RFIY01000072.1 GCA_003695505.1 Candidatus Dadabacteria bacterium
CGCCCAGACAGAAACGGGTAGCAGAGCCGGTGTGGTATCCGACCCGAGGTACACCGTCGAGGGTGCAACCGCATCGAATACGAAACCTTTCTTTCTCAGCAACTGAAGAACAACATTGTCGATCGACGCGCACCACGCGTTTTGCGGATCGTAGGCTGTCGCGCGAACGGCTTGTTCCAGGATGCGGTCCACGGCCTGATGGCCGGCGCGCTCGTCCAGACCGGCCGCCACGATCGCCCGATCGCTTTTCGCGAAGCGTGCGATTTCGAACAGTTCGTGAACCTCCAGATCGCGTTCTTTGGCAATCTCGGTAAAATCGAGGCCGAAATCGCGTTCTGTCGGCAGCGGCCGAAACGGCACCTTGCGAATGATACGCACTGTCGCCAGCGCCCGCCCCGCCTCGTCGAAGGCGCTGATGATTGCCGAATAGGGCAAGGTACTGCGATCATCGCGAAGCATCTTGTCCAGTTCCGACGGACCATCCCAGTCCGGATGCGCGGCAAAGCGCTCGTGATAGACGCCGTGCACGAAGCACGTCACGTCCTCCGCCCGATCGGCCCCCACGCGCCAGATCGAAAATCCGTCACATTGCGCCAGCTTGTACGACTGTTCCTGTAACATCGGCAAGACCTCCTTTGCTTGACCTGCAGGCTCACGATATCGCGGCCAGAGGACGAAGAAAATAGGTCTGCATCCGGTCGGAGGATCAGAATTTTTCTGATTTGGGCGTAAGATATTGCGCCATCAGGGCGCTATGTCGGGTGGGAAGCCCACCGCGCGCACAAAAACCGGGTCCGGCTGTCAGCTCGCCGCGGTTCGGCCCCACCGAAGCGGCGACAGATGTCTCGCACCCGACCTCCCAGCGGTGGAGCGCAACATCGGGCATCCCATTCCCTCGGATTCCCCACATCGGGATGCTGCCCGCCGGACCCATCGAGATTCGCAGCGGTCATGTTCAAGCTTACTCCTCGCCTGATTGCAATTCAATCGAATTTTTACGACACGCCGTGACGCCCGCCTGCAGCGGATATAATGTGGCGCATGTCCAGGGAGGCCTGGGGGGCGCCTCCGATCCCACCAACGCACGGAGCAACCGCACATGCATCGAGGCATCCGCAACATCATCACCGCGATCCTGCTGGGCCCAATGCTGCTGTCCTGCACGAACGATGCGCGCCCAACGTTTCCGTCCGCACTCGAACCGGCCAGGGCCATCGCGCACCAATGGGTTGCCGACGATCCGCCAGGACTGATCTGGGGCTGGCGCGAATACGTTCTGCTGCTGGGCTTCTGGCGCCTGGAAGAGCTGGAGCCGGACCCGATCATCGAGCGCTATGTAGATGACTTCCTGGACAGCAAGCGCGGGCAGTATGCACCGATCGCATCCGATGTCTTCTCTCCGGCAACCATTGATCTGCTCTACTGCCGCGACATCGGCGACCCGGAAAGCTGTGAACGGCTCGACGACTATGACGCCTACTTCGACACGGTTCATCGCGAGCAGGGGGCAGTCGTTCACTGGACGGGTCTGCCCGGCGATGACCGTTCGGTCTGGATCGATTCGATCTTCATGGTCGGCATGTATATGCTCGAGCGCGCCCGAATGACCGACGGAGACGTACAGCGTGCCTGGTATGACGACCTCGCAACACAATTCATCGCCTTCGCCAACATCCTTCGTGATGGAGAAACCGGCCTGTTCAATCACGCCTACGACTTCGCCACGGCACGATTCGTCAATGGCCCCGGCGCGTTCTGGGGTCGCGGCAACAGCTGGTATGTGGCAGCTCTCGGTGAAACGCTCAAGACCTTTCCCGTGGATCACCCGCAGCGCGCGCGACTGGAGCAGCTCTGGACCGAGATCGTTGACGCGGTCGCGCCGCTCCAGGACGCCAACGGTTTCTGGCACACGATTCTTACGCAACCAGACGACGACTACCCGGAGATGAGCGCTACCGCATTGATCACATACGGCATCGCCGCAGGGCTCAATGCCGGCCTGACCAGCGAGCGCGGTGCCGCCGTCCTGCCACTCGCCGAATCGGCGCTACGCAGCTCGACGTCGACAACCGCCGATGGTCGAATCGTCGTGCACGGCACGTCCGAATCGACCGAGCCCGGGACGATCGAAGATTACCTCGATATCGAGGTCGCCGATGATGTACCGTACGGCGTCGGCGCCTGGATCATGGCGATGCGCGAACTGGCGCTGATGGAACGTTGAGCGCCGTCAGACCGCGCGTAACGTCAACAGGGTCAGTTCGGCCGGCACCCCGGTTCGGATCGGCGGTCCCCAGTAGCCCGTTCCGCGGCTGACATAAACCCACGCGCCGTCCGGATCGCGGTTGAGTCCGCGCACATACGGATGGAAAAACTCGACCAGCAGGTTCCACGGCACATACTGCCCGCCATGGGTGTGGCCGCACAGCGCCAGCGCCACATCGAGCCCGCGTGCCTGCGGCACGGATTTTGGCTGATGGGCCAGCAACAACCGCGCGCCCTGCCCCGCGCCGGCAAACGCGGCGGCAGGATCAGAACGGTGCTCCGGCAAGCGGCGCTCGGCGCGAAAATCGGTCACGCCGCCAAGAATCAGGCGGTCCCCCGATCGTTCGATGGCCGCGTGCTCATTGACGAGCGGCCGCCATCCGGCGTCACGCACCCAGTCGAGCCACTGCAGCGCGCCGGAATAATACTCGTGATTGCCGGTCACGAACCAGACGCCGTCAGGCGCGGACAGTTC
>RFIY01000073.1 GCA_003695505.1 Candidatus Dadabacteria bacterium
GGCGCGTGGCGCTACAGGGCGTGGCGGGAGCTGTATTCCGAGATGTGCCGGCTGGCGGGGCTCTGAACCGCCGCACCCTGCCGCCCGGCGGCCCAGAGCGGCCCGGGGAGTCCGAAGCTTTGCGATTCCGGTAAACGTTAGTCCTGTCGTCGGCCTCACCCGCCATACCCCCTCCCGTTTCCCCGGAATCTGTCGCAGGCGGATATCCGGGGTCCATCCGCTGCGCCAAGCCAAGTCCTGGACACGATCCGGGACGCCCTTCGTACCATTTTTTGTAGGAGCGCTTCTTAAGCGCGACCTGCCGCCGCGCGGCAGGCATCGCCCTGGATCAGGTCCGGGGCGATCAAACCAGCGCGCCCGCGTCGGGTGCGCCCCAGCGCGCTGTCAGTCGATCGGCAGTTCCAGGCCGAGGCCGGCTTCCAACGCGTTCTCGTAGGCGACGATGGCTGCCGCCAGATCCCACGTCGCGGAGCCGAGACTGTGGAAGCAGAGTGTCTCCCTGTCGTCCCGGCGCGCCGGTGTCCGCCCGGCGAGCAGGTCGGGCAGGGTGGCCACGTCCTGCCAGCGCATGAAGCCGGCCTCGATCGGCGTAAGCAGCATGCCGCTTTCTTTCTTTGCGGTGTCGATGTCATCGACGATAATGCGATCGATTGCGCGCAGCGCCTTGCCGTCGAGCTCGCGGCGGATCAGCATGTTGGCGCCAACGGCGGCCACGAACGAACCGGTTTGCAGCCGCGAACCGTCGAAGACCGGATTGCGACTCGTCGTTGCCGTGATGACGACGTTCGCGCCGTCAATGCACGCTTCTGGGGTTTCCGCGGGCACAACATCGATTTCCCACTGCTCGGCCGCCAGTACCGCAAAATCGTTGCGACGATCCGCGTTGCGTCCAAAGACCCGAAGCTGTTGCGGCCGCCCGATCGCGAGCATGGCCTCGAGCTGGCCTTCGGCCTGCAGTCCGGTACCGAAGAGCGCCCAGGTCGACGGGTCGGGCGGCAGCAACCGGCGCGCGGCCACCGCGGTGGCCGCACCGGTGCGGAGTTGACCGAGGCGGTTGCCTTCGATCCAGGCACGGATGGCGCCGGTGTCGTAATCGTAGAGCAGCACGCGAAAGCGGATCGACCCTGCAATTGATGCGTAGGCCTTGTGCGCGAAATAGCCACGTTCGGGCCACGCTGCGCTCATCGTATGGAGCATCCCTTTCGGCATGCGCAGCCGCTCGCGCGGCACCAGCCACGCACGCCCTGTAGACTGGGCGATCGTGATCTGCTCGACGGCATCGATGGTCTGCGGCATGTCGATGACATGCTGGACATCGGCTTCGGTCAGGTATAGCGCCATATTGAATCCGGCTCCGGTTGTGCAGTTGTCGCTTAGCTGGATTCAGTTTACAGTGGACGTGATGTCCAGTGTCGATGCTCAGATTCTGCTCGTCGGCGACGAGCTGCTCGCCGGCGAACTCGCCGATGCCAACGGCCCGTGGTTCGCCGAGCGGCTGACCGAGGCCGGTTTTCGTGTGTCCGCGATCCGGATCCTGCCGGATGAGCACGCGGCGATTCGCGACGCCGTACTGCAGGCCGTACGTTCGGCAAGCCTGGTTGTGGTTGCCGGCGGTCTTGGGCCGACGTCTGATGATTTGACGACCGAGGCGATCGCGGACGCGTTCGGTTTGTCGCTGCAGCTTGACGAGGCGCAGTGGGAGCGGATCCGCAACCTGTTCCGGGTCATGCGCGGTAATGAACCGCCGCCCGGGAACGAGAAGCAGGCGACCATCCCGGCTGGCGCGACGACGATTCCGAACGGAAACGGCACGGCGCTGGGCTACCTGATCGAGCACGAAGGCGCGCTGGTCGGTGTATTGCCCGGGCCGCCGCGTGAAAACCGCCCGATGTTCAGTGATGAGCTGTTACCGCGTGTGCTCGAGCGACTGGAGCTGCCAAAGCCGGAGCCCACGCGTCTGTTCAGAACCTTCGGGCTCGCGGAAAGCGTCGTTGCGGAACGGCTCAGCGGTGTCGAAGCGCAGTTTCCGCAACTGCGTATCGCCTATCAGTTCAAGTTTCCCGAAATCCTCGTCAAATTGCGCGTGCCGGCCGGCGAACGGGCCGCGGCGGAAGAAGCCGCCACGGCCATCGAGGCGAAGCTGGCGCCGCACGTCTACGGTCACGGCGAGGTAACGTTGCCGGCGGTGCTGGGGCGTGAACTGGCCGCGCGCGGTTTGCGCATCGCCACGGCCGAAAGCTGTACCGCCGGACTCGCCGCAAAACTGCTGACCGATGCGGCCGGTTCGAGCCAATGGTTCGACCGCGGCATGGTCGTGTACACCAATCGGGCCAAGCGCGAATGGCTCGGCGTGTCGCGTGAGCTGCTGGAACAGGACGGCGCGGTCAGCGAGCCGGTTTGCGAGGCAATGGTCGCCGGCCTTCTCGAGCGCAGCGATGCCGATGTCGCATTCGCGATCTCAGGCATTGCGGGCCCCGGGGGCGGAACGCCGGACAAACCGGTTGGCACCGTCTGTTTCGGCTGGGGCGACCGGCGGCGCATTCATACCGATACGCGGCAGTTCCACTGGGATCGTGAGTACAACCGACTGATCTCGGCATGGGTGGCCTGCTGGCACATCCGCGAGATGATTGTCCAGAGCTGATTGATGGCGCCGGTTCGCGCCGGCGCGAAAGACCTGTCAGGAGAACGTCGATGACCAATGGTGCAAATGCCCTGATCGAAACGCTGGTGCGCGGGGGCGTGGATACCTGCTTTACCAATCCGGGGACGTCGGAGATGCACTTCGTCGCGGCGCTCGACAACACGGACATGCGCGGCATTCTGACCCTGTTCGAGGGCGTGGCCACTGGCGCTGCCGACGGTTTTGCGCGAATGACCGATCGCCCGGCCGCGACGTTGTTGCATCTGGGCTGTGGACTGGGCAACGGCCTGGCCAACCTTCACAATGCGCGCAAGGCGCGGGTGCCGATGGTCAATATCGTGGGCGACCACGCGACCTGGCACGCGCAGTATGATGCACCATTGCAGTCCGACATCGAGACCGTGGCGCGCAACATCTCGACATGGATTCGTACGCCGCAACAGACTGCGGATCTCGCGGGCGTCGCGGCGGAGGCGGTGCAGGTCGCAATGGGGCCGCCGGCCCAGATCGCGACGCTGATTCTGCCCGCGGATGTGTCGTGGAGCGAGGGCGCGGAAGCCGTCGACCCGCTACCGCCGATCGACGCCAGCGTCGCGCCGGACGAGGTAATCGATCAGGCTGCCGCTGCGTTGAAAGGGTCTGGCCGCAAGGCGTTGCTGCTTGGGCGCCGCGTGCTGACCGAGGCCGGTCTGACCGCGGCGGCGAAGGTCGCGAAACAGACCGGTGCGAAACTGTTTTGCGAGGTCTTCCCGACCCGCCTCGAACGTGGCGCGGGGCTGCCGCCGGTGGAACGTATCGCCTACCTGGCCGAAATGGCGTCGGTGCAACTCAATGGCATCGAACACCTGGTGCTGGTCGACGCGCGCGAACCCGTTTCGTTTTTCGCCTATCCGGACAAGAAGAGCTACCTGGTGCCAGAGGGGTGCGCCGTGCATCGGCTCGTCGAGCCGGAACACAACGCGCTGGGCACGCTCGATGCGCTCGTGGATGCCGTCGGCGCAGGTCAGACGCGTATTCAGGTGCAGAAGGCTGAGCGGCCAGGGTTGCCGAGCGGCCGGCTCAATGCGGGCAAGGTCTGTCAGGCGGTCGGCGCGTTGCTGCCCGAGAACGCAATCATTTCGGATGAGGCGCAGACATCCGGCGTCAAACTGCCGCTGTATACCGCCGGGGCGCCCCGACACGACGTGCTGACGCTGACGGGCGGTGCGATCGGTCAGGGGTTGCCGGTCGCGGTCGGTGCGGCGGTCGCCTGCCCGGAACGCCCCGTCGTCGCGCTGACCGGAGACGGGTCCGGGATGTACACGATTCAGTCGCTCTGGACAATGGCCCGCGAGGATCTCGATGTCACGGTCATCATCATGAACAATCGCTCCTACGCCATTCTCAATATCGAGCTCGAACGCACCGGCGCCGAAGCCGCCGGACCAAAGGCGAAAGCGCAGCTCGATCTGGCGGAGCCGCCGCTCGATTTCGTCGCGCTGGCCCGAGGGATGGGCGTGCCCGCCGAGCGTGTGCATACCTCGCGACAACTCGTCAAGGCCCTCAAGCGCGCCTTCGCCGAGCCGGGGCCGAACCTGATCGAAGCGATGGTGCCGAGCGAGTACCGCGGCCTGAAACTGAAGGCACTGCCTTATGCGCTGAATGCACTGGAGAAAATGCCGCCATCCGTGGCGCGGGCGGTCAAGAAGAAGATCGCTCCGTAGTCGCGACGATCTGCCGGCCGATTCGGGGCACAAAAAAAGGGCGCCCAGCGGGCGCCCTTTTTTCGTCTGATGTCGTCGAGAGTTACTTCGCAGCGGCGTAGCGTCGGGCGACTTCGTCCCAGTTGACGACGTTCCACCACGCGGCGATGTAATCGGCGCGGCGGTTCTGGTACTTCAGGTAGTACGCGTGTTCCCAGACATCGAGGCCGAGGATTGGCGTTCCGGTGACGTCGACCAGGCCCGGCATCAGCGGGTTGTCCTGGTTCGGCGTCGAGGTAACCTTGAGGCCATCACCAGTCACGACCAGCCAGGCCCAGCCCGAGCCAAAGCGGGTCGCGGCTGCGGTCGAGAACTGCTCCTTGAAGGCATCAAAACTGCCGAACGCGCTATTGACCGCGTCCGCCAGTTCGCCGCTCGGTTCACCGCCGCCGTTGGGGCCCATGATTTCCCAGAACAGGCAGTGATTATAGTAGCCACCGCCGTTGTTGCGCACCGCGGCCGAGGCGTCCTTTGCACGGGCGCAGATGTCTTCGATGCTCAGATCGGCGAGATCCGTGCCTTCGATCGCCTTGTTCAGGTTGTTCGTGTATCCGGCATGGTGTTTGCTGTGATGGATCTCCATCGTGCGTGCATCGATGTGCGGCTCAAGCGCATCGTACGCGTACGGCAGATCCGGGAGTGAGAATGCCATGATCGGCTCCTTTCCTGGATGTGTTGTCTGACTTCTTGCGAAAAGCGGGGGAATTGCTTCCTCTCCCACAATATAGGGCTGTGGCGCGGGCTGTCAAACCGGCGGCTGAGCCTCGACCCAGGCCCGGTAGAGCTCCGGCTCACCGGGTTCGATCCGTAGTGCGACGACGCGGTGTGGCCGGACGCGGATCCAGCGCAGTAAATCCGGGAAAAAGCCTTCATCCGTGGCTTCAACGAGCAGGATCTCTCCAGGGGTGGCCCGTCGCAGCGCCGTGGACAAATGTACGATTGGCAGCGGGCATAGCAGGCCCCGCTCGTCGAGCGCGCTGGCAACCGACTCAGGAATCGGAGCATTGAGCAGGTCGTCGGGCAACGCGTCCGTCATGACCCCGCACCTCTCAACCTCAGATCGGCGAGGCCGGCATAACTGCCGTCGGGCCGAGGGACAAAGGGCGTCAGCCGCTCACTCTGGACAATGATGGTGTCACTTGTCCAGAGCGGAATGACGGGCACGAGCCAGGCCAGACGGCGTTGTGCCTGCTGGTAGAGCGCGCGACGGCGGTTTCGGTCAAGTGTGTGTCGAGCTGCCGCCAGCAGGCGATCGGTCTCCGCATCTCGAAAACGACCGCGATTGGCGCCGGCCGGTGGGATGCTGGCGCTATGCAGCGCGTAATAGAGCAGATCCGGCTCGGTGATCCCGACCCAGGTCAGGCTGTACATCTGCATCCGTCCATTGCGGACATCATCGAAAAACGTTCCGAATTCCAGCGAACGAATGCGCACGGCGATGCCGACCGCAGCGAGGTCGGCCGCGATCGCTTCGGCAATGCGCAGGCGCTCAGGATTCGTACTGGTCTTGTATTCCAGTTCGAAGCGCATCGCGGGGCCGTCGCCGTCGGGGTCAGGATGTCCTGCCGCATCCAGCCAGCGTCTGGCCAGCGCAGGGTCATAGCCCGGCGGGGCGGTATCGGCCCATGCCCAGTGCTGTGGAGGAAGCAGCGAACCGTTAAGGCGCGCGGTGTTGTCGAGGATGACCCGGATGATCCGTTCGCGGTTGATCGCCGCTGCGACGGCTCGGCGTACCCGTGCATCGTCGAGCGGCGATACGGTGACGTTAAATCCGAGGTAACTCGTATTCCAGCCCGGCTGCTGGGTGATGCGAATACCCGGCACATTGCGCAGATGGTCGAGTTCTCCGGCCGGCACGCTGTTCTGCGCGAGGTCGGCTGCGCCGGTTTCGAGCGCAAACACGCGCGCGACGGGATCCGCGATCGTACGAAAGACGATCCGATCCACATCGTCGTTGCGGGCGCTGGCGTCGAGTCGCAACGCAAGGATCTCATCGGGATCCTGGGATCTTGCCAGGCGGAATGGCCCGGCACCTGCCGGCACATCAATATGTTCGGCGGTTGCCTGCGATGGCGAGACGAGCGGCGCCGTCAGCGCGGCCAGAATCGGTGCGAACGGTTCGCGTAAACGGATAAGGACGGCGTCGCGATCGACCGTGATTGCTGAAACGGCATCGAAGGAAGCGGCGCGCGGCGAGCCAATGGCCGGATCCCGCAACGCATTCAGCGAGCGTGCCGCGGCAGTGGCATCGAGTGGCTGGCCGTCGTGAAAGCGCAACCCTTGCCGCAATGGCAGGCGGATGGTCTGGTTGTCAGGAAACTCGATCGCGCGGGCGAGGGCGGGTTCGACGTTGCCGTCCGCGCCGATGCGAAGCAATCCCGGGCAGGCGAGCGCGAGGATGCGCGAACTGTACGCATCAAGGGCGAAGCGAGGATCCAGTGTCGCGGGGGCGCCCTCGAGTGCTACGGTCACGACGGGTGCATCCGGTGCTGGGGCGTGGCGCGGGCAGCCACCGGCCACCAGGGCGACGATGAGCAGCGGCAACAGCCGCTGCATCATCCTCTTAACGAGGCGATCGTTGCCGCGTAGTCCGCGGAGCCAAAAACGGCGCTCCCGGCCACAAGGATGTCGGCTCCGGCGTCGCGCAGTTGCGGGGCGTTCGATGGCTTGACGCCGCCATCGACCTCGATGTCGAAGGACAAACCCAGTGATGCCCGGCGGTTTGCGAGCCATTCGATGCGCGCAAAGGCATTCGGAATGAATGCCTGGCCGGCGAATCCCGGGTTGACGCTCATCACCAGAACCAGGTCGCAGAACTCGAGCAGCGCCTCGCACTGGCTCATGGCCGTGCCAGGGTTCAGCGACAGTCCGGCGCGGGCGCCGAGCTCACGGATGCGGCTCAGTGTCCGGTGCGTATGCGTACACGCTTCGAGGTGTACCGTGAGAATGTCGGCGCCAGCGGCCCGGAAATCCTCGAGGTAACGATCCGGATCCGCAATCATCAGATGCGTATCCAGCGGTAAATCCACCGCCGCGTCGATGGCGCCGTGGATCCAGGGACCGAAGGTGATGTTCGGGACGAATGCACCGTCCATGACATCCATGTGCAGCATGTCGGCGCCAGCGGCGGCAACGGCGCGGGCTTCTTCGGCGAGGCGTCCGGCATCTGCGGCGATCAGACTGGGGGCAACCCTGGCCATTGGCAGCGGTCCTTTTGCGGGGTGGGTTGGCGGAATTTCCGCGTTGTTGCGCGGACACAAATCAGCGTATCATGGAACAAACCTGCAACCCATTACGCTTACCAGGAAATCCATGACGCGCATTTCCGTAATCGGTACCGGTTACGTCGGCCTCGTGTCAGCCGCGGGCTTTGCCGCGCTAGGGCACGACGTCATCGGCTACGACATCGATGAACAGAAAATTGCCACCCTGGAATCGGGTGGTTGTCCGATTTATGAGCCGGGTCTCGAAGAGCTGCTTGCCGAGGGGCGTGCCAGCGGGCGGTTGCGGTTTACCGCGGATCTGGGCGCCGCCGTGGCTGCAAGTGACGTGGTGTTCGTTTGCGTCGGCACGCCGCAGGCTGATGATGGCACGGCAGACCTGACCCAGGTCGAGGCCGTTGCGCGAGACATTGCGGCGCATATGACCGAAGGGACGGTTGTCGTCGAAAAGTCGACGGTGCCGGTCAAGACCGCACAGTGGATTCGTCGCACCATCGAACTGTGCGGGGGGCGCGGTTTCTCGGTCGCGTCCAATCCGGAGTTCCTGCGCGAAGGCAGCGCCGTGCAGGACTTCCTCGAACCCGAGCGGATCGTTCTCGGCGTGGCGGATGAGCAGGCGCGCGAAGCATTGCTCGACATTTATGCGGGAATCGACTGCCCGAAGGTGGTCGTGGACATCGAAACCGCCGAAATCATCAAGCACGCCTCCAATTCGTTCCTGGCGATGAAAATCAGCTACATCAACATGATTGCCGACCTGTGTGAGGCGGTAGGAGCCGATGTTCGGCAGGTGGCCGAGGGCATGGGACTGGATTCGCGGATTGGCCCGAAATTTCTTGCGGCCGGGATCGGTTATGGTGGTTCGTGCTTTCCGAAGGACGTGCGTGCGTTCATGCGCATCGCCGAACAGCATGACGTCAATGTCGGGCTGCTCGACGAAACGGATCGCATCAACGAAGCGCGTGTTGCAAGACTGGTCGCCCGCATGCGTAATGACCTGTGGAATCTGAAGGGCAAGAAGATCGCGCTGTGGGGCCTCGCGTTCAAACCGGGTACCGATGACGTCCGCGAGGCGCCGTCGTTGCGGCTCGCCCGACAGCTCCATGCGGAAGGCGCCATTTTGACGGGCTGGGATCCTGTCGCGCGCGAGACCTTCCTGCGCGCGGTCGGCGAACTTCCGGTCGAAATCTGCGACAGCCCGCAAGACGCCGCCGCTGGAGCCGACGCGGTCATCGTGGTGACTGACTGGCCAGAGTTGCGTGAGGTTGATCTGGCGTCTGTCGCAGGCCGGATGCGGTCGCCGTATCTGTTCGATGGACGCAACTGGCTGGATCCGGAAGCGTGCGCCAGCGCGGGCTTCTGGTACCGTGCGACGGGTCGTCCGGGTGTCGAGACCGTGCCGGGTCAGGCCAGTTGATGGCGTCGCAGGGCACACTGGCATTGCTCGAGCGGCTCGCAGCGCCAGATTTGCCGGAGATCCCGTCGCCCGGACCCGACACGCCCGTGGCGATCAGCGCGGATTTGCGACATAGTGGCTACAAGCTGGCGCCGATCGACCTGAACCTGTTTCCGGGGGGGTGGCACAACCTTTGTCCCGCGGCGATCCCAAGGGCGTCGGAGCTGCTACGCCGCTGGGCGGAGCGACAGGGACTCAGGGGACGTCGCGTCGTCGTCCTGGCCGAAGCGATGACACGGAATCCCGCCTACGCCGAGAATCTCGTGACGATCGGCCGTGCGTTGCGTGGCGCCGGTTGGGATGTCGACTACATCGCCACGCTGGACGATGATCAGCCGGTACTGGTTCCGACGATGACCGGTGACGCCGTGGAGCTTCACCCATTGCGTGTCGAAGATGGATGCCTGCTCAACAGCGATGGTGAGCCCGCGGACTGGGCATTCAGCAATAATGATTTTACGTCAGGTGTGCCGGCATTGATCGAATCCGTGCGGACGCCGATCGCGCCGCCACCCCGCCTCGGCTGGCATCAGCGCCGCAAACGCGCATTTTTCGAGGCCTACGACCAGGTCGCGACGGACTGGGCCAGCCGCGCAGGGATCGACCCCTGGGTGCTGATCCCCGAAACCGTAGCCATCGATGACGTCGATTTCTGGAATCAGCAGGGTCTCGACCGGGTCGCCGATGCGGTGGAGGCCATGCTGGCTCGCATTCAGGCTGAGTACGACAGACGCCAGATCGACGACCAGCCTTTTGTCGTGGTCAAGGACGAGGCAGGGACGTTCGGGATGGGCGTGCTGACCGTGGACGATGCGGAAGTGATCCGCAACCCGAACCGGAAAACGCGGCAAAAAATGCAACGCGGTAAGGCGGGGCGCCCGATTACGAGCGTCCTTGTGCAGGAAGGCGTCTACACGCGAGATCTGCTCGGGGACTGTGTCGCCGAACCGGTAGCCATGGCCGTCGATGGTGTGATGACGGGCGGCTTTTTCCGCTACCACTGCTCGCGAACAGAAACCGAGAATCTCAACGCGAAGGGGATGGTCTTTGCCCGCTTGTGTTGCGCGACCGACCCGGCGGGCTGTCCAGGGGATTGCCATCGCGATGATCTGCGCTACCGGGCTTACGGTCGGGTGATCGAACTGGCCGCCGCAGCGGCGGCCGAGGAAGTTGCTCAGGGGGCTTCATGACGACTGCGTGTCTGTTTCTGTGCGCGCCACCGGAGTCGTTCAATCCGGTCAAGGACACGACGCGCGTGTTGATGGAAGAGGCCGCGCGTCGGGATCTCGAGGTCTGGACCGCGCGCCACGAGGATCTCGAGGTCGACGGTGGGCGCGTCTTCGCGCGCGCCCGAAAATTGCGTGTCATCCAGGACGGGGACACCTGGTTTCGGGCCGGGAACTCCGAGATCCTGCCGCTGCATGACCTGCACTCCATCTGGTTCCGCCACGATCCACCGTTCGATTCGACGTATCTGGAGGCCACGCGCATGGTCGATCTTGTCGACGGCCCCCTCAAAATCAATGATCCGGCAGGTCTGCGTGATGCGAACGAAAAACTGTTCGCGCTGCGGTTTGCCGAATGGATGCCGGAGACGCTGGTGTCGAGCAATCCGATGGCGATTGAGGCTTTCATCGACCGCGTTGGTGGCCGTGGCGTACTCAAGCCCCTCGACGGGTTCGGGGGCACCGGTATTTTTGTTGCTGACCTGACTGATCCCAATTTTGGGACGGTATTGCAGACGGCGACGGCACACGGGACACGCTGGACCATGGCGCAAGCCTGGATCGAGCGTGTACATGAAGGTGACATGCGTGTGCTGCTAATGGATGGCCGCATCATCGGGCAGTTCTTGCGGGTACCCGGCGAGCGTGAGTTTCGCGGAAACATGATGCAGGGCGGACGGGTCGAGGCCTGCGAAGTGTCGGAGCGGGGCCACGCGATTGTCGACGCGGTGGCGCCTGTACTTGCCGCGCACGGATTGCGCCTCGTCGGGCTCGACATCGTGGGTGACCTGCTGACCGAGATCAATGTGACCAGTCCGACCGGATTTCAGGAGGTGCGTAAACTGATGGGGCATCGGCCTGAAACCATCGTCTGGGATACGATTCTGCAGGAGGCGCCAGCATGATGCGGCGACTGGTTCGGGTGGGGTTCATCGGCGCCGTGCTGGCGGTGCTGGTCGGCGCGGCGGTACTGGCCTGGTTTAACAGTCAGTTGCCGCGGATCGACTCCCTGAAGAACTACGAGCCCGCATTGATTACACAGGTCTGGGACCGTCACGGGCGCCTGCTGACCGAGTTCGCGTCGCAGCGACGCATCATCGTTCCGTTGAACAAGATGCCGAAGCACCTTCGTGACGCGTTCATCGCAGCCGAAGACGATCAGTTCTACGAGCACTTTGGCATCGATCCGCTCGGGATCCTGCGCGCGGCGTGGAAAATGGTCGTCGCCGGCCGGATCCGCCAGGGCGCCAGCACTATCACGCAGCAGGTCGCGCGGTCGTTTTTTCTGACCCAGCAGCGCAAATTTTCCAGAAAGATCAAGGAGATCCTGCTGGCGCTCAAACTGGAGCGCAATCTGACCAAGGA
>RFIY01000074.1 GCA_003695505.1 Candidatus Dadabacteria bacterium
GCGATGGACGAGTTGCGCGCGCGTGGCCTGGTCGACTACGTTGCGTCCTGGATCGCGGCGGAGCGCCCATTGCTGGGGATTTGTCTGGGCTTCCAGTTGTTGTTCGAAGCCAGCGAAGAGCACCAGGGTGCAACCGGATTCGGCTTTTTCGACGGCACGGTGCGGCGTCTCGACGCGCCGGGGCAGAAAATTCCGCAAATCGGCTGGAATGACGTTCGCGCCGATGGTGCATTGCGCTTTGCCGACGGTCACTACTACTATTTCGTTCACTCGTTCGCGGCACCAGCGACCGTTCCTGGCGCCGACGTCGCGACTGCCGAGTACGGGCAGTCCTTTGCTGCGGCCGCCTGCCGGGGACAGGTATGGGGCGCGCAGTTCCACCCCGAGCGGAGTGGGCGCCGCGGGCTGGAGTTTTTGCAAACATTCCTGGAGCAGGCCCGATGAGTATCGAATTCTTGCCCGCGATCGATCTGCGCCACGGCAAGGCCGTGCGCCTCTACCAGGGCGACTACACGCAGGAGACGGTCTACGCCGACGACCCGGTGGCGATTGCCCGGCAGTTTGCGCGCGAAGGCGCTTGCTGGATCCACGTCGTCGATCTCGATGCGGCAAAGGACGGAACGTCCGACCATGGTGAGCTGATTGCCGCGATCATTCGTGAGAGCGGGCTGCGCGTCGAGCTGGGCGGAGGAATCCGCACCGATGCGGACATCGAACGCGTCCTGTCGTTGGGCGCCGAACGCATCGTCGTCGGCACTGCGGCGGCCGAAAACCCCGACTGGTTCGCCGACGCGATTCGCCGTTACCCCGGTCATCTTGTCGCCGGGGTCGATGTCCGCGACGGCGAAGTCGCAACCCGTGGCTGGATCGAATCGTCCGGCGTCTCCCTGGATGCGTTTGTCGACTGGATCAACGACGCCGGCCCCGCCGGAATTGTCTTTACCGAAATTTCCCGCGATGGCGCGATGCAGGGCCCGGACCTGGATGGCCTGCGCCGCGTGCTGCGTCGCAGCCGTGTGCCGGTCGTCGCCTCGGGTGGTATCAGCAAGCTCGACGACCTGCGCGAAGTCGCGGCGCTCGGTGCTGTCGGCCCTCTGTTCGGCATCATCTCGGGCCGTGCGATCTACGAAGGCGCGTTCACGGTCGCGGACGGCGTGCGCGTGCTACAGGAGCAGGGCTGATGGCGCTGGCCTGCCGGATCATCCCCTGCCTCGACGTACACGATGGCCGCGTCGTCAAGGGCGTGCAGTTCGTCGATCTGCGTGACGCCGGAGATCCGGTCGAGGTCGCGGGCATCTACGACCGTGAAGGCGCGGACGAACTGACCTTCCTCGACATCAGTGCCAGCCACGAGGGTCGGCGCACGACGCTGGAGATGGTCGAGCGCACGGCCCGCCAGGTGTTCATTCCGCTGACGGTCGGCGGCGGTATTCGGTCCGTCGACGATATGCGGGATACGCTCAACGCCGGCGCCGACAAGACGGCGGTCAACACGGCGGCGGTGTTCGACCCGGACACGATCGCGGCGGGCGCAGAGCGTTTTGGCGCGCAGTGCATCGTCGTTGCCATCGATGCGCGCAGGATTACCGATGACCGCATCGACCCCGTCGTGGATCATCCGGCGGCGCGCGAATGCGCGCTGGAACCCGACAGCCGCTGGCAGGTCTACACGCACGGCGGGCGCAAGCCGACCGGCCTCGATGCGGTTCGCTGGGCATCGTGGCTGACGCGCCACGGCGCGGGCGAGGTGCTGCTGACGAGCATGGACTGCGACGGCACGAAGGCTGGTTACGACGTCGAGCTGACCGCGGCTGTCAGCGATGCGGTTGGCGTGCCGGTGATCGCATCAGGTGGCGCCGGCAATGCGCAGCATATGGTCGATGCGGTTCGCCTCGGCCGGGCCGACGCCGTGCTTGCGGCCAGCATCTTTCACTTCAGGGAGCTGACGATTGCGGCGGTCAAGGACGACATGGCCGCGGCGGGTATACCGGTACGGAGGGATCTGTGAGCGACTGGATCGACGCACTCAACTGGCCGGACAATGGCCTGCTGCCAGCCATTGCTCAGGACGCGAACACCGGGGTCGTCCTGACCCAGGCCTGGCAGAACCGTGAAGCGCTGCGACGCACGCAGGAGACGGGGTTCGTCCATTACTGGTCGCGCAGCCGCAACCAGCTCTGGAAAAAGGGCGAAACGTCCGGGCATACGCAGCGTGTCGTCGAGATCCGCACGGATTGCGACCGCGACACGATTCTGATGCTGGTCGAACCAGCGGGGCCCGCCTGCCATACGGGCGCGCCGTCCTGCTTTTATACGGTCGTCTCCGACGGCGAGCTTCACGACCAGCCGGACAACCCTTGGCCGTCTCCGTCGATTCTCGACCGACTTGCCGCCGTCATCGACGCGCGACGCCAGGCCGACCCAAAAAGCAGCTATACCGCCACGTTGCTGGCCGATCCCGACAAGGCCGCGGGCAAGGTTTCGGAGGAATCGCAGGAGCTGATCGAGGCCGTAAGGCAGGAGTCGGCGGAGCGCGTTGCGGCAGAGGCGGCCGATCTCTGCTTTCATCTTCTTGTCCTGTCCGCGACTCGTGGGGTAGACTGGTCGCAGATTGCGGCGGTGCTGGAGCAGCGCTTCGGTACCAGTGGCCACGAGGAGAAAGCGCGTCGTGCACTGGGCAAGAGGAATCAGGATTGAGCGCATTGGTGCCGCCGCCGAGGCGGTAGCCAGATCTGGAACCAGATGGCAGACCGCGGGTCTGCTCGACCCCGCCCAGTACAGTCGAGCGCAAGGATTGCAATCCGGAACGCCGGTCGTGCGCGTCGGCCTGGAGCCGGACGTCGTGCAGGCCGGGCAGGATCTTTTTCAGGCGCTGGCCGCCCGGGCGATGTTGCGCGGTCTGCCCAACTGTCCGGACGCGGCAACCGAAGTCGTCACTCTGCACTCGTGGACCGAAGGGGTCAACCTGCCGCCGGCGCGCTGGGGCGGCAAGTACCGCGAGCAACTTCCCGATGAGCATCTTGCCGTACCGCTGGACGCCGGCCTCTGGATGGATCTGTTCGACGATCCGATCCGCGGTCGCGACGCCTGGAAAATCTGGCGTGCGCAGTTGCAGCGTTGCCGCGCCGCAACCGAGCCGATCGACCGGCTGCTGCTGTTGTCCTGGGCGGTACGAGGCTGGGAGTTGCCCGATGAGTGGCGCGACGACAGCCTCGCGCCCGCACGGCTGTATGTGCGGGAGGCGGTTGCGGCGCTGATCCGGCACGCACTTGGCGGTGCCGAGCCAGCGCATGTGCTGTTTGCCGAGGTGCTTGCCGCACGTCTTGCCGAACCGGAACCTGTATCGCCAGTGGTGCTGCAGGCGCTGGGCAGTGAATTTCGTGTCTGGAAGCAGCGGGCAACCCCTCCATCGCAGGCGGTCGAGGCCTGGGCTGAGCGCCTTGCGGGTACGCCGGGTGAGGCACTGGATGCGGCATACGAGCAGTCGATCATCGACAAGGCCGCGGTGGCCCTGATGCGGGCACTGATCGAGCGCGACATCGTGACCGAAATCGGTGAGGGTGACTTTCTGCGTGCCGTGCCCGGTGACGTTGGCGCGCAGCCGCTGATGCCGTTGCTCGAGAAACTGGCACCCGAGGCCTGGACGGCGGTCCAGCAGGAGCGCAAGGAGCGAAGTGGCCGCCTCAAGGGCAAGCAACGTCGCAAGCTGGGCGCACGCTGGTTGGCCACGACGGCGCTGCTGCATGCCCTGGACACCTGGTTTTCGGAATGGTTCGGTGAAAGTGCCGCACATATCGAGGTCTCCACCGATGAGCCGGCACGCCTGCAGGAAGAGGCGCAACGCGGCGGGCTGTATCTGTTCGGCGAAGCCGAGGCGCCCGC
>RFIY01000075.1 GCA_003695505.1 Candidatus Dadabacteria bacterium
CACCGGTCGCCAGGCGATCAATGAGCCGATGCTCCAGATCAGAACAACGGCAGAGACCGCGTGTGGAAGGGGTGGCGCCAGAACCAGCCAGAGTGGGGCTGCAAGCAGACGCAACGGTTCGGAAAGCCGCAGCCAGGGAGGCTGCTCGAACACTGCATTGACGTTGACGAGCGTCCAGATCGTCCAGATGGCCAGGGCGGCCTGCGCGGGCAAAGGCAGCTTTGGACCAAAAAACAACAGACCGACCGTCGCGGCGAGCGCCGCAGCAAACTGTACGAGCGCGTACAGCCGTCCGGGACGTGGCGCGTCCGCATCGTAACGAAAGCCGTTCAGAGGCGTCTCCACCGGTGTGTCGTCGGCGACATCGGGCGGGTTCCAGTGCGGGGGCATGATCCAGACGAGCAGCTTGTCTCGCCAGCGCCGGGCCTTGCGGGCCTTCTCGGCCAGCTCGACGAAGTAATGCACGTTGGCCCAGATCGGATTCCAGCTCCGCAAGGGCTTCGTGACGCCATAAACGACCTCTTCGCCTTCGGGCTCGAACGTGCCGAACAGCCGATCCCAGATGATCAGCGTGCCGCCGTGGTTGCGGTCGATGTATTGCGGATTGCAGCCGTGGTGTACGCGATGGTGCGATGGTGTGTTGAAGATCAGTTCGAACGGTCGCCACATCTGCCCGATGGCGCGGGTGTGAATCCAGAACTGATAGAGCGTATTGAACGACGACAGCGCCAGAAAGGCGATCGGATCCAGACCAAGCAGGGCGAGCGGCCAGTAGAACACGGCCGAGAAGAACGGCTGGAACGCGCCCTGACGCAGCGCAACGGTCAGGTTGTATTCTTCGCTCTGGTGGTGGGCGATGTGCGAGCCCCAGATGATGTTGATCTCGTGGCTGAGGCGGTGAAACCAGTAGTAGCAGAAATCGACACCGAGAAACCCGACGATCCACGTCCACGGCCTGTCCATGGGCCAGTCGAACAGATGCCAGTTCTCGTAAATCAGGAAGTAGCCGAAGTAGATTGCACTTTTGGAGAAAACGACGGTGATCTGTTGCAGGACGCCCATGCTCAGATCGTTGATCGAGTCATTGAGGCGGTACCACGGCTTGCCGCGACGATGCGCGATCCACGCCTCGATCCCGATCAGCAGAAAGAAGACCGGGATGGCCAGCGCGATATAATTGACAGCTTGATCCATACAGATAGCTTACCGTGAATAAAGGAGTCGGAGGTAATTCGTCCGCGCTCGAAAGGGGGCCGCCGAAGTACCAATAAAGAGTCGTGCCGCGCTTGGCGGTTCCTGGTATCTGGTTGAGTCAGCGTGCACAACGGATGCCGATGTTTCCCTGCGAGCCTGGTGTGGCCCAGGTGCGCTCGGCGTTGCGGAGACGAAAGGTGTTCGCATTCCAGTCTCCACCGCGCACGATGCGATTGGTACCACTTGCAGGACCCTGGGGATTCGTGGTCGCCGATGAACTGTAGTAGTTGGCGCCATACCAGTCGAAAACCCATTCGGCGACGTTGCCTGTGATGTCGTAGAGTCCGTAATCATTTGGAGCATAGCTGCCAACGCGAACCGTTGTGCCAACGCAAGTGCCCGCAGACGGTTCGGTGTCGTATGGATAGAATGGCTGACCGAAATAATTGGCAAGCGAACAGTTCATCGTATTCCCGTTGGGGAATCGACGGTCCGTATGCCCACCGCGTGCGGCGTACTCCCATTCCGCTTCGGTCGGCAGGCGCCCGCCTACCCAGGAACAGTATTCGACTGCGTTGTTCCAGGTAACCTGCAGGACGGGACGCCACGGATTCGTTCCCGTTGTGCTTCCATAGCCAAAGCTTGCGGCGCCGCTCCCCGGTGCGCCGCAAGCACCGGCATTCACGCAGGCCTCGTATGCGCCGTTGGTGACTTCCTTGCTCATCATCTGGAACGTGCTGACGGTGACCGTGTGAACCGGCAATTCATCTGCGTCGCCCTCAGAGAACCCGTCCCCCATCGAGAAGCTGCCGCCAGGAATCAATTGCCAGACGGATACGGATGTGAACGCACGGCTTGCCGGTGTCGCGTCGACATTGAGGGCTGCGTCGGATGCGCGCACCTCAAACAGGTGCTGTTGCCCGGCCAGGCCGACGTAGGATTTTGGGCTGCTGCACGAAGACCAGGATCCGTTGTCAAGCCGGCATTCGTAGGTACATCCGGTTTCACTGCAGGTAAACGTAAAGGTCGCGGAACTGATATCCGTGACCCCGGCAGGGCCACTCAAAATATTAGTATCCGGAGGCGTACAATCGCTCGTCGTGGCGAACACCGAAGGATTGGCGTCGTTGCAGTCCGTACCCAGGTCGCAGGCCGTTCCATAGCCGTCTCCATCATTGTCGACGCAATTGGTGCAACCGTTTTGCGTGTAGTTGTTCGGATCATTGTCACAGTAGTCCGATCCCGAAGGACAGCCGGTGGCATGAAAGACATCATGGCCATCCCCATCGGCGTCCGTGCAGACCAGCGGCGTACAACTGCTGACGTCATAGGCACTGCAATCGCTCTTGCACAGTGCTTCTCCGCTGACATATACACTGTCCAGATCCGAACAGGGGAGCGTATCGCCGTCGCAGACTTCATCTCCATCGACAACACTGTTCCCACAGGCAACTACTGCGCAGCGCTCCGCGCCATCGCAGCCGAACTCACATGTTTCCGACGTGACCTCGCGGCAGCCCTGTGCGTTTTCACGACAGATGGTCAGCGTGTTTTCCGAGCAGGTTTGGCCGACGTTGTCACAAGCGTGTGTGCACACGTCGATCTGGAAGCGCGAAGACGGACTACAAGCCGACAGCAGGCAACAAATGAGCAGAAGCATGCGTAACATCCAGTGCACTCCTCTTTCACATGACGGCGTGCGGTCGGGCTGGTTCCTGATATCACTGCGGCAGGCCGGCGAGCAGGCTGCGTCAGCATTGTGCTGCTGGAATCTTCCGGTTGCTGACGCATAGTTAGTCATGCCGCCTCCTGCGAAACTGGGTAAATCCGATCAGCGCAAACAGAACGAATGCCATGTCGAATGATCCTGCACCGGCCGGCGCAACGGAACATCCGCCGCCGCCCGCATTGATCGCGCCATCGGCGACGTCAGTACCGCTTGTTGCACCCTCACTGCCGCCACCGGCCGTGTCGGCCGCATCGTCGCCGCTGGTAGCTGCCGGGAGTGAACTGCTGTCCAACGGATCACTGCCTGCGGCGACCTCATCACCATCTGACGCGCCATCCCCATCCGTATCGGCCTTTTGTGGATCGGTATTGGCCGTAAACTCCTGCAGGTTCGTTAACCCGTCGTTGTCGGTGTCGAGCGCGGCATCGGCCGCAAGCGTTGGATCGAGGCCATGACTGACTTCGTAGCCATCCGGCAGGCCGTCGCCGTCGGAGTCGGCCTTTTGTGGATTCGTACCCGCGGCTTGTTCTTGCGTGTTGGTCAATCCGTCGCTATCGGGGTCTTTGGTGGCATCGGCGGAATCATCCGGGTCGAGACCGTTGGCGATTTCGTACATATCCGGCAGGCCATCGCCATCCCGATCTGTCAGCAAGGTGATCTCATTTGATGTGATCGGCCCGGCACTGCCACCGTCGGCATCGGCAACCGAGGCCAGACACCTGATCTTGTCTCCGGGTGTAAGGTTGCCGCTGTAGCTCTGTTGATTGACGCCCATCGCCGTACCGTTGATCTGCCAGTCATAGTTGATGATCAAGGCGTCGATCGGATCGTTGGCGTTCACCGAACAGGGAATCGTGCTGATGGCGCTGTACGGGCCGCCGTTGATCTGGACTGAATTCAACGTTGGGGCCACGTTGTCGACGGCGACAGAGGTTGGACTGGTCACCGATACCGTGTCGTCGTTGACACGCACCACGACGGCAAAAGCCCCCGGCCCATTTTGCCCGTTGTAGGGGCAGTCGTAACGGTTCCCCTGACCAACGACTTCAAAACCGCCGTCGCCGTCACAGTCGTAGTCGTAGCTGAGCGTGTCAACCGGATCGTTTGCTGCTACGGTGATCGTGACCGTGCCAGCTCCCTCGGCGATTGGCCCCGCGTTGCTAACGCTGGTGATAGCGGGCGGGACATTGACGACCGTCACACCAACGGTGGCGGTGACCGATTGGTCAATTGAATCCCGCACCCTGGCCACTGCAGTCAACTGCCCCGGTCCGCCTGTGGCGCCTGCGTTGACGTCGCCGCAAGCGAGCTGGTACGTCCCGGGCGTCGCGCTCGACGTGGGTTCACCGAGCTCTCCGTAGGTGCCGTTGCCGTTGCAGTCGATGTCTACGGTGAGCATTTCATTCTCGGGATCGGCCACGGTCACGACGACCGCGTAGGCAGCGGCGGGATCGCCTTCGGGAATAGTGTCGATCGCTGCGGCGACAATTGCTGGCGGCGTATTTCTGAAGCGAACGTCGGCCGTTTGCCAGGCCTGGTGATTGGGTCGTAGCCATCGTCCCCAGTTTCCGGCGCCATGCTGTGCGGCGGGTTCGTCCAAAAGACGGGCCCGCCAATGATAGCTACCCTGCGCGGGCAGCGTCACAATACTGCTGTATAACCGCGCCGCGGTGGTGCTGTCTGAAAACGTGATTTCGGTTACCGTCATGCCCCGGCCGTCGAACGGCACGGTCGCCGGTTTCACCTCGATCGCCACCGCGGTGGGGGTACGGCCAACAACGGTTGCCGCCGAAACGGTTGCAACGAACCGGCCCGCAAAGGTTACGGCACCGGGAGACAGTGCTTTTGTGCCAGACAGCATCCATTGTCGCGCCAGGCCCGGACGCGCCCGCCCCTCGTTGGTGTAGTACACCATCGCGCGTCCGCTACCTGCGGCGCCACCCCAAAAATTCGAGGCGCCAACCAGCAAGTCCGGATAGCCATCGCCGTTGATGTCACCGGATCCCGCAACCGCGTTGCCCCATCGGGCGTCGAGCGAATTGCTTTCGACAAACCAGACGGGCGATGTCCGCAGTCCTGTAGCACTACCGGCGTACAGGTAGGCGCGACCTTCGGCAGCCGTCGGGTTGGCATACAGGCGTGCACCAACCAGGATGTCATCATAGCCATCGCCATCGACGTCTCCCGCGCCTGCGACCGAATAGCCAAGCTGCGCGTTTGCCTTGTCACCATCGATCACGGTCACCGGCGATGTGATCATGCCGGTGGCGCTGCCGAGATAGACCGCAAAACGACCCGCGTCCGCCAGTCCCGGCGGGTCGTAAAAGGCAGCGCCGGCGACGATATCGGCATAGCCGTCGCCGTTGACATCTCCGGCGCCGGCGACCGACCAGCCGAGCTGAGCCCCTGCGATCAGGCCATTCGCTGCCCACATCCGGGTCGCGACCGGTCCGGAAGCGCTGCCGGGGTAGACGATGATGCGCCCCTGCGCGTTGTTGCCCGAGGCATTGTAGACGGGTGCGCCGACGACGATGTCATCGTAGCCGTCGCCATCGACGTCGCCGGCGCCGGCCACCGAATAACCGAGTTGCGCACCAATTTGATTTAGTTCAAAAAACGTCAATGGCGTCGACTGTGGCCCGCTGCTGCTGCCGGCGTAGACGAAGACTCGGCCTTCGTCCAGCTCCGGCGCATCGTAACTGTTTGCGCCGACCACGAAGTCGTCGTAGCCGTCGCCATTGACATCGCCGGCACCGGCCACGGCTGTGCCGAAGAACGCCCCCGCCAGGTCGCCGTCGATGATGCTCAGAGGGGCACCGAGCAAACCGGTAGCACTGCCCGCGTAAACGTACACACGCCCCGCATTGCCACCGTTGCTGTTGTCGAAGTTTCTTGCGCTGATGGCGACATCGCCATAACCGTCTCTGTTGACGTCGCCGATGCCGGCGACGGAGAACCCGAGCTGTGCGCTTGGCTGATCGGTCTCCACGGCACTCCACGCAACGGTCGTCGACAACCCGTTGGGACCGCCGAGATAAAGCCAGGCCGCCCCTTCGTCAATCTGCCCATTGTCATAGTCGGCTACCCCGACAAGAACGTCGGCGTAGCCATCGCCGTTGACATCACCGGCGCCGGCAACGGACCAGCCGACGTGTGCCCCGGCCTGATTCGTGGTCACTTTCCAGTCTGGTATCGGCGGCGGCCCCGTCGCGGCGCCAAAGTAGACATACGTCCGGCCCGCCGAAGTGCCAGGTGAATCGTACCCGATCGCACCGACGAGCACGTCGGCAAAGCCGTCGCCGTTGACATCTCCGGCGCCGGCGACCGCGAAACCAAACTGATCGCCCGCCACTTCGCCCTCGCGGATAGCCGGCGCCGCGGAGGAAAGCCCTGTCGCAGAGCCGGAGTAGACGTACGTTCGTCCCGCATTGTGCTGAGTTGCCCCGACGATCACGTCAGCGTAGCCATCGCCATCGACATCTCCCGCACCCGCAACCGCGAAACCAAACTGATCGCCCGCCACCTCGCCGTCGCGAATAGCCGGCGCCGCGGACGAGAGCCCCGTCGTGGAGCCAAAATAGGTGTACATGCGTCCCGCGTTCTGGAGCGGCGCTCCAACGACCACATCTGCGTAGCCATCGCCGTCGACATCCCCCGCACCCGCGATGGCGGAACCAAACTGATCGCCTGCCGCCTCGCCGTCGCGGGTATCGGGCGCCGCAGATGCGACTCCTGTCGTGGAACCGAAGTAGACGTATAGCCGACCCGCATCATTGCCGCCTGTGTCCTGGAATGGCGCGCCAATGATCACATCGGCATAGCCGTCACCGTCAACATCTCCCGCACCCGCAACCGCGAAACCAAACTGATCGCCCGCCACCTCGCCGTCGCGGGTGTCCGGAGGCGTGGGCGAGAGCCCCGCTGGGGAACCGAAATAGACGTACATCCGCCCCGCGTCATTGCCACCCGAGTCCTGGAATGGCGCGCCAACGATCACATCGGCATAGCCATCGCCGTCGAGATCCCCTGCACCCGCGATGGCGGAACCAAACTGATCGCCCGCCGCCTCACCGTCGCGAATATTCGGAGGCGTCGACGCCAGTCCTGTCGCAGATCCGAAGTAGACGTATACCCGGCCCGCGTTATTGCCACCCGTATCGTGTAATGGCGCACCAATGATCACGTCGGCGTAACCATCGCCATTGACATCTCCCGCACCGGCCACCGACCTGCCGAAATTGTCGATCGCCCCTTCGCCGTCGCGGATATCCGGCGCGGTCAACGACAGGCCCGTTGCGGAGCCGTAGTACACATATGCCCGGCCGGCAGCAGAGTTACCCGTATCGTGGTTCTGCGCCCCGACGATGACGTCAGCGTAGCCGTCGCCATTGACATCTCCCGCACCCGCAACCGAAACTCCAAACAGGTCGAACGCTGCCTCGCCGTCGCGGATATCCGGCAATGTGGTCAACAGGGGGTCGATCGTGATCGGATAAACTGCATCCTGGTCGTTGAATGCGATCGTGATCTGGTCCGGTTTCGCCTCCATTGCGGCGTCGAGTCGGCGGCCCGCCGCATCGTAAACCCGTAGCTTGCCATAGCGCAGCGTCTCGTCCCCCGGGCGACCTGGTTGCCGGAAGACGATCCGGTCGTGTTCCTGAGCCGCAACGAGGCCGGCGATCGCAACGGTGAGCCGCAGTTCTCCGTCGCCTGCCGGACGGGCAGCCAGTGTCCAGCCTTGCTCGACGCCGTCGGGACGATTACGGTACCATTCGGTCAGGTTGCCACGATCATACTCGACACGATTGCCACGGACCTCTGGTGTCGCATCGTGTAAAGCGGACGCCGTCCCGACGGAAGCGCCAACCCGGCGTATCCCGGTTGTTCGCATACTCAACAGCCAGGAGATCGTGGAGATGCGAGGAACGACAGCGATCCGGTCGGCCAGATAGTAGGTCCGCAGACCCTGGTAGCGGTTCGGAGATTGCAGGATCCGGTCATCATCACCCATTGCCGCCAGCACCTCCGTTGCGCCCGGGATGTCTGCTGTTGCGGCTGCGCGCAACGACGCCGGATCGGCGGGTACGGCTTCGTATTCACGGCGTGCGAGGTCGCGTTGTACGGCGGCCCACCAGTCGGCGTCGAGAGCCTCGACGCTTGCGCTCTCCAGCTTGGCGTCCGTGGCGCCTGCTACGAAACGATCAATGTGCGTCGACATCGGATCGGCGCCGTTTCCGACGAGGCGAGATGCTAAGAGCACCGCAATGACAAGAACAGTGCATATCAATGCCGACCTGCCCTTGCTTGAGCTGAGGCGGCGACAAGGTTGGTTGGAAGGAAACAACTTGATCTCCTCTGCCAGGGGTCCAGTTCGTGGCATGGCAACCATCGGGATCTGCGAGGAGATGCGTACCTTGAGCAAGGTCAGAAATCCATGGATCTCAATGGTATACACCAGCGATCAGTACGAAAGCGTATCGCAGATTCGGGTGAAAATCAACATGTTTTCTTTTTCTGTTTTGAATGTCAGGCAAACGTTTGATTCTGGACCGATTGATTGACCATTCCGACCGTGTCCTTAAGTTAGAATGGATCCGCCGTATGCGCTTGCAGGTTACACGCGGGCACGGAACATTGGAAGTCCGGACTATGATGCGACACGAGCCGAGACGTAACATCGATGAGAAACTGGGGCTGTTCGAATTGATTGCGATCGCGGTCGGCGGCATGATCGGCGGCGGTATCTTTTCCGTACTCGGGCTGGCCGTCGCGCTGGCTGGCAACGGCGCGCCGCTGTCGTTTTTGCTTGCCGGCACCATCGCCGGCCTCGCCGCCTATTCATACTGGCGTCTGTGTCTCGTCTTTCCGGACGACGGTGCGAGCTACACCTATCTGTTGCGGGCGTTTCCAGAGCGTCCGTCGATTGCGGCTGTCGAAGGATGGGTTGTCATCGCCGGATACATTGGCACGTTGGCGCTCTATGCGTTCACATTTGGCGCCTACGCGGCCGATCTGCTGTCGTTGCCGCAGGGCGAGGGCGGACGTGGCGTGTTGTCGATTTCTGTACTCCTGTTTTTTCTGCTCGTCAATCTGCGCGGTGTCCGCACCAGTGGTCGCTCGGAGGATCTGATCGTCTATGCGAAGCTGCTGATCCTGGCCGCGTTTGCCGTCATCGGCTTCACGCACCTGGAGCCGCAGCGCTTCACGCCGCTGTTCGATCACGGTATTACTGGTGTACTCAACGGCGGGGCATTGATTTTCGTCGCCTTCGAGGGCTTTCAGTTGATGACCAATGCGGTGCAGGAGACCGAAAAACCCGAACGCAATATTCCATGTGCGATGGCGACATCGGTCGTGGTCGTCACCCTGGTCTATCTGGGCCTCTGCATCGTTGCAATTGGCGTATTACCGCGAGAGACCCTGCTGGCTGCCGAAGAATATGCGCTTGCTGAAGTCGCTCGACCCGTGATGGGCCAGTCTGGTCGTGTCCTCGTCGCACTGGCCGCACTGCTGGCCACATCGTCGGCAATCAATGCGACATTGTTCGGTGCGTCGCGGATGATGGCGATCATGGCTGTAGAAAAGATGATGCCCGCCGTGTTCGCGCGACGATCCGCCCGCCAGGTGCCAGCAATGGCACTTGTCGCGCTTGTCGGAGCCAGCGGCGTGCTGACGTTCACTGGTGGGCTTGACGTGATTGCGTCGTTTTCGTCATTGACGTTTCTGCTGGTCAGCGCCGGGGTCGGCATTGCCAACTATCGCCTGCGCCAACAGACGAAAGCGAGGGGAGAGATTGTGTTGTTGTCGCTAATCCTTGTTGCGGCGACAATCGGCGCGTTGGTCGGCTACATGGCGATTCATTCTCGAAATATGCTCTACGGCGTGATCGTGCTGTATGCCATCACGATCACGGGGGCCGTCGTCTGGAACCGCCGAATGCTGGTCTGACGGTGGGAGTTGCACGCTCTTCGCGCTTTGGGCACAATAGACAATCTCAGGTCGGGCGACGCACGCCGTTGCTCGGCTTTTTGACAGATTGTCGCGGGAATAGCTCAGATGGTAGAGCATCTGCTTGCCATGCAGAAGGTCGCGGGTTCGAATCCCGTTTCCCGCTCAGAAGAGGAAGCTCCGGAAGCAGCGTGACGACGCGGCAAGATTCCGGGGCTTTCGTTTTTTCGGAAACGGGATTCGAACAATAAGAAACAATCCCGTTTCCCGCGATCGCGCGGGCTGGATGCTGCACCGGCAAACCAACGTCGTCAGGGACGTGCGCCGTGTGGTGTTTTCTGCGAGTCGCAGAGCGGGGTTTCTGTGGCGAAGCAGGAAGCGCCGCACGGGGTGCGTCCCTGGCGAC
>RFIY01000076.1 GCA_003695505.1 Candidatus Dadabacteria bacterium
GCACGCAATTGCTCAAAGACCTTGATCGATTCCGCCCCCTTGCCGCTCATGCCATAGGCATCTGCCAGCATGCGCAACAGCTCTCGCTTCTTCTTGAGCTTGTCGCCTTCGATTTCGAGTGTTTCCTCGAGGACCGGAATTGCCAGGTCGGGCCTCTGCCCACGCAGCGCGGTGCGCCCGATCAGCAGGGTCAGCTCCTCGCGCTGCTGCTTGTAGATATTCATCGTTGCGCGAAACTCGTTGACCGCCAGCTCTGTCATCCCCATTTGTTGCGCGAGCATGCCGATCTGCTTACGTCCCATCGCGTAATTCGGGACCAGCTCTGCGGTCTTGCGCAAATCCTGAAGCGCCTCTTTCATCTTCTTGCGCTGCATCTGCACGACGGCGCGATCGTAGTAATACCCTTCCATCCACGGGTAATGGCTGATCGCGTCGGAAAGCAATGCGTAGGCTTCATCCCACCGTTTGTATCGCTTGTATACGCGGGCTTCCTTATTGCGCACCTCGCCGACGAGGGCATTGTAAGTGAAGGTCTCGAGTGTCAGTACGCTACCGGCAAATATACCCGTCACCGCCCACAACGCCGGGAGGCGCCAGTCGCCATCGCCCAGGTCGAGAATGATCCAGTCCTCGGTCGTCTGCTGCTCCCGTTCGCGCAACACACGGGTATAACTCGTGGAAAGACCGGCCAGGATAAAGAAATAGATTGAACTGGTGGGCACCTGCAACGGAAAGGCGAAAAACGCCGTAATCGCGAAGCCGACGAGGCCAAGGTTCAGCCCGAACCACCACAGCCAGTCCTCGCGCGTCCGCAAATAGCGAATCCCCTCCGCCGAACTGCGAAAGACCTGGATCAGAAACCACAGGAACAACGTGAATCCCACGAGTCCAAGATCGGCGAGCGCCTGTACATACTCGTTATGTGAGCGAACGACACGAGTGTTGTTGCGAATCGTCATTCCTTCGAGGAATTCCGTGTAATACCTCGGAAATTCGACCTCGAGATTGGCCAGTCCGACGCCAGCAACAGGGTTGTCCGGGAACATGTTCTTGAGGCACTGATACCACGTCTCGATACGGAATCGTATCGAGGCGTCTCGGCGCGCGCGCTTCAGAAAGATCTCGACGGCACCCGCCCCGGCTTCCTGCTCGGTTGGCACCGTTAAACTGCCAAACCGTTCCCAGACCCTGCGCCCGATTTCGGTGCCGCTGAACAAACCGACGATTCCGAGGACCAGAACCAGGATCCCCACGGCCACCTGGCGGCGCGAAAACGGCAGACGTGCGCGCTGCCGCCAGGCAACGCCAAGAAGCAATGCCGCTAGTACAAGCACTTCCCCAATAAAGCCGAGCATGGCGTTTCGATTGCGGGCAATAATCAGGTACGCCATGACGCACGCAAACGTCGCAGCACAAAGTGTACGCACCCAGCGCCTGCGATCATCCAGAAAAACGAACGCGGGCGTCAGCAGGAACAGGACCAGATATTCGACTACGAAGTTTGTCAGGCCAATGGTCGTTGATGGATCGGCGTCCCCGTACTGATCCTTCGGCAGATAGAAAACTTCGAAATACTGGAAGAATCCGTACACGGTGACCGCGACCATCGTCCAGAACACCAGCATGGTTAACCCGCGCAGGCGATCTCTGGTGTTTGCGAACAGAATGACGCCGAACAGCGCAACGGGGCCGATACCGACTTTGCCGATCAGTTCAATGGATTTGTAAGGATTCGTCGTCCAGGAAATACTGAGTAACGCCCATGCAAGAAACAGCGCCAGCGGCGGCAAGATTCGAGCGCGTGGGAGAACAATCCGGCGATCGAGCAGCGAGACCGCGGCCCAGATCAGCAATGGCAGGGGTACGAAAAAGTTTGCCCAGATCGTCTTGGAGAAATAGTACTCCGTGACGAGGCCGTTGTGAAAGTACACGACCGGCACAACGGCGCAGGCCCACCCGAACAACAAAAACAGACCGTATTCGAGACGTTCCGATTTCAGTAGTGACACGCCGGTGAATCTCCTCGAATCCTCGCAGACCAGACAAACAGTTCCCGGGCAGGCCCGAAACGAACAGCACTCCAGCATTCCCCGAAGCCGATACTCACGTTGCCCGGGCCGGAAACCCCTGTCAACAAAACACGGATCGCCGTGTCTGGTCTACGGCGATCCGTCGTAAGGATCGTACCCGAATCCACTCCCGAGAGCAACTTCCGGTGGCCGTTCCCATCCCAGACCAGGCTTTGCCTGGACGAACCCGACGCAGGCGACGTTCGGTGCAATGCTGCCAAGTGCATCAAGAACAGCTCCCTGGTGCACGTCACGCGAGAGAAAGATGAGTTCGTAGTCTTCCCCGCCCACGAACGCGGCCCGTCGTACTTCCGGATCCTGATGCACGCTCCAGCGCTCCTGGTACAGGCTTGAGCGTGGCACTGCATCCGGATCGAGCCACGCACCGGGAGCAGCGCCTGACGCTTGCGGCGCCTGTCCGCGCAACAACCTGAGAAGGTCAGCAATCCATCCATCACTGATGTCGATGGCGCCAACGACCCACGCCATTTCCCATAACGCCTGACCGATCGAAAGGCGCGCCTCGGGATACCAGTAGTGCCTCGCCCCGTCCGGGGACAGTTCCCCCAGCAGCAGGGCACGCAGCTCCGCTGCGGCGTCTCCGATGGGCCCGGTGATCCAGATGCGGTCGCCCGGCCTGGCGTCGCCAAATCCCGCCCGGGGATGCGCGTTGCGTCCCGCGACGACGGAATGAAGCTGGAAGTCGCCCCGCGTGACATTCCCACCCACCAGTTTCAGCCCGCAGTGCGCAGCGGCACCGGCCGCGCCAGCGGCGAACGGCCTGAGGAATTTCTCATAACGTTCAACATCTGGAACGGAAACCGACAGCAGAATGTCCGTTGGCACCGCTCCGACGCTCGCCAGGTCGCTTACCGCCGCCATCACGGATCGCCAGCCCGCGCCGTGTGGGTTGGGGCATGGCCACGGAAAATGCGCCCCCGCCACCGCTGCATCGATGTTGATGCGGCCGCCACGGACAGCCGGGGCATCTGCTTCGAGCTGCGCGTTATCCAGGCATCCGGTTTCGGCAAAGGCGTTGCGGAAAATCTCTATGACGCGATATTCGCTTCGTGCGGTCATCCGTACGAACCTTCTGCGGCACCTCGCGGCACGGCAGGAAATTCAGGCAGCGGTCAGTTCGCTGATCTTCGCAAGCAGCTCGTCGATGTCGAACGGCTTGACGATATAACCGTTGGCGCCGGCTTCAAACGCCGACACGACCTTTTCGACGTCCATGCTGGCCGTAATCATGCAGACCGGGATGTCGCGGAGACCAAGTGTTTCCCGCAGGTTACGGCAGGTCTCGATGCCATCCAGCCCTGTCATCATTATGTCCAGAAGGATCAGGTCAAATTCTGATTCCTGCAGGATCTCGAGTGCCTCTGGCCCACTGAATGCCACCCGTACGTCGAACCCCTCCGTCTGCAACGACAGTTGGTAAAAGCGGTTCGCATCGACGTCGTCCTCAACGAGGAGTATTCTCAGCGGTGTTGATGCTTCAGGATTGTGCGCCGCCACGGCCACGGGTCCCCCTGCGTCTAATAGATGTCCGACCACACTCGCACTTCAACAATTTAACGGAAACAGAATCTTTGGACAAGCGGCCGGGTCCTCCAGATTGACGGAACTGAATCAATGTGCAAAAATGAACGATAATTCATTACGACCCCAGGCACACGTCCGGTCGGCCATCCTCAGGACAGGTTCATCGATGAGTCGCTCCAAGGAAGAGAAGCGCAACCGCATCTTGCAAGCCGCGATTTCGGTCTTTGCGCGCAAAGGTTTCTTTCACGCGAAAATATCTGAGATTGCACAGGAAGCCGGCGTCGCGGACGGGACGATTTACCTGTACTTCAAGAACAAGGATCATCTGCTGATTTCCATTTTTGAAGAAAAGATGGAAATGATTATCGGGCGCATGCGCGCATCCCTTGTCGGCGCCGGTGATCCGGTCGAAAAGTTGCGCAGATTCATGCTCACATACGCGGAGCTTGTTATTGAAGATCCTGAGCTGTCGCATGTGTTTCAGGTGGAGCTTCGCCAGTCCGGCACCTTCATGAAGCACTACAAGCCCGTCAAGCTGCAGGAATTTCTCAACATCCTGGCCGAAATCGTTCGTGAGGGGCAGCAGGCCGGACGCTTCAAGCCCGAAATCGCGCCAGGGGTCGTCAAACGGGCGGTATTCGGCGCGCTGGATGAGATCGCGCTGAACTGGATCCTGAAAGAACGACGTTATGATTTGCGAGAAAGTGCCCGGCAGCTCGGAGAGATGTTTGTCGATGGGCTGGGTATCGGAACGCCCGTAACAGCCTGAATCGATCCCGGAGCGAAAGGTTTCACTTTGCGTTACACTCAATCCAGGGGACGAATTCCATTCGGTTCACGTCGCAGGGATATCCGCGACAGTGATGTCCCTGAAGCTCAACAGTCGTACCGAACAGACACCGCCGAAAGGAGCATACGGTGAAGATTCTCGTCAGCGTGAAGCGGGTCCCGGATCCGGAAACAAAGATCAAGCTCAAGCCAGACGGCTCGGGTATCGTTACCGATGGCGTCAAGTTCGTCATCAATCCATTCGACGAAAATGCGGTCGAGGAAGCCCTGAAACTGAAAGAGGCCCATGGCGGCGAAGTCGTCGTCGTCTCGATCGGCACGTCTGATGTCGTCGAGCAGATTCGTACGGCACTCGCAATGGGCGCTGACCGCGGCATCCA
>RFIY01000011.1 GCA_003695505.1 Candidatus Dadabacteria bacterium
ATGGCTGGCTGCCGAACGCGTACGCATTTGCGCCCGCCGCAGTCACCGCACTCGTCGCCGCAACCGCGACGAAGGTCGGGTTCTATTTGATCTGTCGTTACGAGTTCGTCATTTTTGGCGAAACACTGACCTTCGGCACGATCGGCTTCGACCAGTGGCTGGTGCCGGTTGGCATCGCCGGGATGATCGGCGGCTCTCTCGCGGCCGTATTCGAAACGGATCTGCGGCGGTTGCTTGCGCAATCCTCCGTTGCGCAGCTCGGCTACATGATCACCGGTATCGGCCTCGACAACACCGCCGGCGCAACGGGCGCGCTCGTCCACGCGTTCAACCATGCACTGATGAAGGGCGGGCTGTTCATGGCCGCGGGCGGGCTGATCGCCGCGGCCGGTTCGGCAAACATTGACGATCTGCGCGGGTTCGGGCGCCGGATGCCGCTGACATCCGCGGCATTCGTCGTTGGCGGGTTGAGCCTGATCGGTGTGCCGCTGACGATTGGCTTCGTCAGCAAATGGTACCTCGTACTGGGCGCAATCGACGCTGGCAAGCTGTTGGTCGCCGGCGCATTTCTGTTTGCTTCGCTGCTGGCACTGATCTATGTCTGGCGTGTCGTCACCCGCCTGTATGAGCCGATCGAAGCACAATCCGGCTACGCCGCGGATCGCCGCTTGCTGCATATCGTGCCACTGGGACTGGCCGCCGTGTTGATGGTCCTGTTCGGGATCTGGACGACGTTGCCGGTCGGCATGGCGCGTCATGCCGCAGCCATTCTTGGGGTCTCGCCATGATGCATCCCCTGCTGCTCGCAATGTCCCTGCCCGTGTTGACGGCCGTGGTCGTGGCCTTATCCGGCCGGCGCCCGAACCTTCGCGACAGCCTGATGGTCGTCGGGGCATTGCTGACTTTTGTCGCCAATATCGTCGTCGCCGTGCTGGTCGGGCAGGGCAAGACGCTGTCGATCGCGCTGGCCGAGCCGTTCAGTGGTCATCCAATCGCGTTCGCGGCCGATCCAGCCGGACTGATCTATGCGCTGGTCGCCAGTGGCCTCTGGCCCATCACCGCCATCTATGCGGTCGGTTACATGCGTGGACACCACGAGAAGAACCAGACGCGTTTCTTCATGTTCTTCTCGCTGTCGATCGCCTTTGCACTCTGGATCGCCTACAGCCGCAACCTGATCACACTGTTCTCTGGTTACGAAGCCCTGACATTGTGCACCTATCCGCTTGTCACCCATCACCAGAATGATGACGCGATCCGGGCCGGCCGGGTCTACCTCGGCATTCTCGTCAGCACTTCGGTGATGTTCCTGCTGCTGGCACTGCTGTGGACCATCGACCTGGCGGGAACCGGAGAGTTTCGCCTCGGCGGCATCCTGCCGGCCAATCTGGATCAGTTCACCGTCGCGGCGCTGGCAGCCCTGTTCGTCTTTGGCACCGGCAAGGCCGCGGTGATGCCCTTCCATCGCTGGCTTCCCGCGGCGATGGTCGCGCCGACGCCCGTCAGCGCATTGCTGCACGCGGTTGCCGTCGTCAAAGCCGGCGTCTTTACGATCACGCGCGTGGCCATGTTTGTCTTCGGCTTCGATCAGATCAGTCGCGCCGGCATCTGGCTGCCATCGGTTGCTGCCTGGACGATGCTGGTCGCCGGCATGATCGCGATCGGCAAGGACAATCTCAAGGCGCGACTGGCCTGGTCGACGATTTCGCAGCTCAGTTACATCGTCCTTGGCGCAACACTGGCCACGGCTGCAGGCGCGGTTGGCGCGCTGCTGCACATCGTCATGCACGCGACGGGCAAGATCACGCTATTCTTTGCAGCCGGCGCACTTCAGGTCGCCGCGCACAAGAAATCGGTCAGCCAGCTCGATGGCATCGCACGCCGCATGCCGTGGACGATGGCTGCATTCGCGATCGGAACCGTCGCGATCATCGGCCTGCCACCAACCGGCACGATCTGGTCGAAATGGTTTCTTGCCCGAGGTGCGATCGACGCCGGGCGCCCCCTGTTCGCGGCCGTGGTGATGGCCGGGTCATTGCTAAGTGTGGCCTATCTGGTTCCGGTCGTCATTCGCGCCTGGCTGCGTCCGTTGCCCGATGGTGTCGAAGCGACCTCACTCGAACGTGAACACCCGCTGATCGTCGCGCCGCTGGTCGTCACCGCACTGTTGTCGATTGGCCTGCTCATCGGCGGCGGATGGATTGCAGATGTCCTGACGGCATGGATTGCGCGCGGAGGACAGCCATGAAGCAACCGGATCGCAAGCACTGGCTCGATGACCCCCGCCACGTCACCTGGTTGTGGCGGGGGCTGGTCGCGTTTGGCCTGTTCGTGACATTGCTCGAGCCGCTGATCGACCTGCATCCACACTTCGAGGTAGAGAATCAGCCGTTTTTCTACGACTGGTTCCCGTTCTTCAGCTATGTATTCATCGTGCTGTTCTCGAAGGAACTGCGGAAATTGTTGTGGCGTCCCGCAGATTACTATGAACGCGAAACGGAGGACGACTCGTGAACCTGCTGTCGGCATGTCCTCCGGGTCTGTGGATGATGATCGCGGGCGTTCTCGCGGTGGCGCTGCCGAGAGGACCGCGCCGCCTGCTCCTCTGGACCGCACCCGTTCTGGAACTGGCACATATCTGGATACTCGACCCCGGGACCGCCAGCGCGCTGGCCGTCGCGGGCATGCATCTCGAACCGCTGCGCGTCGATGCATTGTCGCGGGTCTTTGGCACGATTTTCAGCATCGCCGCATTGCTGTCACTGATCTATGGCAGCTATCACGATGATCGCGTCGAAGAATGCTCCGGCACGGTGTATGCCGGTGCCGCGATTGCCGCCACGTTCGCCGGAGACCTGCTGACACTGTTCATCTGGTGGGAAATGACGGCCGTTTCCAGCGTACTGCTCGTCTGGCGTGGCGGCACACCGCAAGCCTTTGCCGCCGGTAAGCGATATCTGCTCATTCACGTCACCTCCGGCGTGTTACTGCTCTGGGGGGCCGTGGAATACTGGCACCTGACCGGCACGCTGGCCTTCGATCACATGCAATTGCAGATGGGGCGCGCAGCGTGGCTGATCTTCCTCGCTTTTGGCATCAAGGCCTGCTTCCCACTGCTGCATAACTGGTTGCAGGACGCCTACCCGCGCTCGACACCGGCCGGTTCGGTCTGGCTCAGCGCATTCAGCACCAAACTCGCCGTCTATGCGCTGGCCCGCGGCTTTGCCGGCACCGACCTGCTGATCCCGATCGGCGCGACGATGACGGCCTTCCCGATCTTTTTCGCGGTCATCGAAAACGACCTGCGCAAGGTGCTGTCGTACAGCCTCAACAACCAGCTTGGCTTTATGCTCGTCGGCATCGGCATCGGTACCGAGCTGTCACTCAACGGCACCGCTGCCCACGCCTTCAGCCACATCCTCTACAAGGGGCTGCTGTTTATGAGCATGGGCGCCGTCCTGCACCGAACCGGCACCGTCGAGGCCAGTCGCCTCGGCGGTCTGTACAAGAGCATGCCGCTGACCGCGATGTTCTGCATCGTCGGGTCGCTGTCGATCGCCGGCTTCCCGCTGTTCTCCGGCTTCATTTCCAAATCGATGGTCATCGACGCCGCATCGAACGCCGGACTGCTGATTCCGTGGATGGTGCTGGTTTTCGCATCCGCGGGTGTCATGGATCACTCCGGGATCAAGGTACCGTTCTTCGCCTTCTTCGCGCACGATCAGGGGCACCGCGTCGACGAGGCGCCCCGACCGATGCTGATTGCGATGGGTATCACCGCGTTCTTGTGCCTGGCCATCGGTGTCTGGCCACAGGCGCTCTATGCGATTCTGCCGTATCCGGTCGAGTTTCATCCGTACCATCTGGCCCATGTGATCAAACAGCTCGAGTTGCTGACCTTCTCGGCGATCGCCTTCGGCTGGCTGTACCGCCGCGGGCATTACCCACCAGAAATCCCAGGCGTCAACCTCGATTTCGACTGGCTGTATCGCGTTGCCATCCCGGGGATGTTGCGGCCGATCCGCACGGATGTGGCTGCGGCGCACCGCTGGATCGAAACCCGTCTCCGCGCCGCCAGTCGAACGGTGTGGACCAGCCTGGCGAACACGTTTTCGCCACAGGCACCATTTGGTGGCGTCATTTCGCTCGAACAGGGATTGATCTGGATCTGCCTGACGGTGGCAGGGGTACTGCTGCTCGCCTACAGCGGGTAGATCGCAACGCCGCCACGGGCGGCACGACAACGAGGGGGGAACGATGCGCGAATCCAACGCGTTTCAACCAGTGCGCGCCTGGCCTGACGCCGAGCGCCCGCGCGAGCGCCTGCTTGCCAGCGGGCCAGCGGCATTGTCCGATGCCGAACTTCTGGCGATCCTGCTGCGCACGGGAACTCGAGGCCGAACCGTACTCGACATCGCGCGGTCATTGATCGCCGAGGCTGGAGGTCTGCGCGCGCTTGCGGCGCTGCACCCGGAAGAGTGGTCCACGCAGCCGGGCGTTGGCCCGGGCAAGGCGGCGACCGTTATTGCCGCCTTCGAACTCGGCCGTCGCACCTGGGCGACCCGGCCACCCGAGGCGGCGCTATCGACGCCCGAGGCCGTCTGGCGCCATGTCGCACCGCGTTTTCTCGGCGAACAGCGGGAAACCCTGTGGATCCTCGGGCTGGATGCGAAAAACCGGCCGGTCGCCGACGCACTGGTCGGGGCAGGCACGGCCGATCGCGCGCCGGCTCATCCGCGCGAGGTGTTTGCGCCGTTGCTTCGATCAGGCGCACTCAAGGGCATTCTCTGCCACAATCACCCGTCCGGCAATCCCGAACCCAGCCAGGCCGACCTGCGCCTGACGCGACGCATGGCCGACGCGGGCGAACTGCTCGGCATCCCGATCGTCGACCACGTCATCGTCGGTGAAGGGCGTTACGTCAGTCTACACGAGCGGGGCGTCGTCTGAAGAAATGAACTCAGCGAAAATCGCGGCAGACCGCACCGGGCCCATAGCTGTCTGCTGCGCGGGCTTCACTCAGTGTCACCGATGGCGTCAGCCCCCAGACATTGTCCGTCAGCGGCGACTGTCCATCGAGAAAGTCGAACAACTGCCACACTGTTGTGGTCGCGGCCCCGGTGTAAGACATCGGGTGCATGACGGTGCCGATCAGATACCGCGCATCCGCCATATTGATCGCGTCCGCCATCACAGTGACGGCCAGCATCGGTTGCCCGGCTTCCGTCTCGAACGGCGCGAATGGCAATGCATAGATGTCGGTCGTTGCCGCGCCATAACGCACACAACTCGACTGCCCAAGCGCTTCGGTTGCCGCCAGAGGCGCATCCTGCTCGAACCCGATGCCGACATACTCCAGCTCGGCGTTCAGTGCATCCGACCATTCCGCCTGCACGCAGTGGTCGCTGTCGGCCAGCGTGACGTCGCCGGCATAATCGGGATCGCAACTGTTGTCGTGCTTGCCCCAGCGGATATCTGCCCCTCCATTACCGCGCGGGCCGAGCGCACCGAATTTCAGGTCGTAGCCAGGGACGGCCATCTGGATTGCGTCGCGTACGAGCGACAACCCATAATCGAGCGAGCATTCGCCTTTGGAACGGTCTCCGCTACAAAGATCCGTGCCATCCGTCTGGTCGACATCCAGGCCGAATTGCGGCGCGTTGGTATAGCCGTCACGGAACGTGTGATTGTGCGTATGACTGTGAAAGGCCATTTCGTGACCGTCGGCCACCCACGCGGCAATGGCCTTGCGCCGGTTGATACCGTCGGGACTGGCCTCGGCAATCAACTTGCCCCATTCCGGTGTAAACATGATCGTCACATGATGAGGAACGCTGTTGGCCGCGCGCCGCGCGGCAAGTGTATCCATGAACGAAACGAGATTGTCCCAGCGGCGCCGCAGCTCAGGTCCGGTCGCGGGGTCGGCATGGATGACGAAGTACACCTGCGGCGGTGTCTCGTCCCACGGATCTGGCTGCGCCTCGTCCTGTTGTTCATCCGCCACGGCAGAATTGCCGCTCATCCGATCCAGATCGACGGTGACGTCCCCCAGGCAGCCTGCGACGCCAAGCAACGCCGCCAGCAATACGCATTGTGTGGTTCGCAACATCGTTCACGCTCCTTTGCCGCGAATAACGCTAGCAAAGATATCGGCGCAAATCAAGGGATGTTGAGGTGTACACAAACGGATGTAAATCCGTCACGCAACGGCCCGCCTCCTGCAGGAGGCGGGCCGCCAAAAAACCTCTGACCTGGAACCTCAGTCGATTTCCGGCGTCTCCAGTTCCGCCAGCGACGAACGGATTTCTTCCTCGGTGAGCTCATGCTCCTGCAGGTTCCCGGCGAGATACTGCTCGTAAGCGGCCAGATCGAAATGGCCGTGGCCGCAAAGGTTGAACAGGATGACCCGCGACTCGCCCGCCTCTTTGGCCGCTTCGGCCTCGCG
>RFIY01000077.1 GCA_003695505.1 Candidatus Dadabacteria bacterium
AAATCCGAGCGCCCCATTCAGGATCAGGATCGCCGCGATTGTGATCGCATCGGACAGTTCGCCGACCGCGACCGACAGCGCCGCAGCGATAAACAGGATACCGACCAGCGGGTCGAGATACTGACGCGCAAGCACTTCGTACCAGCGGATCCGACGACCTTCGGGAAGCTGATTGAGCCCGTACTGTCTCAGTCGCTGACGTGCCTCATCGCCGCTCAGCCCACGTTCGCCATCGACACCGAGCTCTCGGGCTACGGCCGCGACATCACGGGCGTGCCACTTTGGCAACGTCGCGGAACCTTCTTCGTGCTCAACGTCGTTCACGATGCGTCCTTCCCCAACGGAATCACGAGCAACGGCCGGTCGACCGCGGCGACCAGTTCACCGATCGAGCGTCCACGATACAACGTGTGCTGCAACGGCCTGTGTCGACGTCCGACGACAATCACTTCCGCCTGCACTTCACTCGCGCAAAGCAGCAGTTCCTCGGTAATATCCCCACGACGCACAATCGTTTCACGAACAAATCCATATTGCGCAGAGACTTCGCTAAGTTGGGCGTCCGAAACGTTCTCATCCAGGTCGGTGCTCTGCGATGACAACACCGCACAGACAACCAGTGCGCGGTTTGCCGCGTCGGCCAGCGCTCCGGCCTGCTCGATCAGTTCTCGCGTGCCTGGCTGCAGATCGACGCCAAGCAGCCAGCACGGGGATGTTGAAGACGTTGTTTGTTCACTCATCATCGCCCCCTTCCGTTGATGGTACGCCCGCAGTCCGCATGCGCAGATCCTGTCCCCAGCGCCGGACCAGTATCGTCAACAGCACCGGCACGAGCAGTGTCGACAACGAGATACTCGCGACGATAGCGGAGTACAGATCGCCGTCGAGCAATTTGCGGGAATAGAGGATGTCGGCCACTGCCAGCGTTGTCGACATCCTGACGGTCATCGACACGCCCATAACAATGGCCTCGCGCCGTTCGATCCTGCCGCGACGCAGCAATGGCCAGGGCGCGATCAACTTTCCGACAACTGCGGCGAGAAACAGACCGACTGCGATCATCGGCCGCTCGGCGAGGGAAGCCAGATCGACATTCCAGCCAACTTCGAAAAAGAACAACGGCCCAAACGCCGCATAGGCCAGCACCGCAATACCATCAAACGCCGCTGCCCCATTCGCGCCTGCCCGTTCCAGATGGGGACGCAGCGCCAGGCCGGCCAGCAGTCCACCCAGGGCCATACCGATCTCGGACATCTCGGCGAGGAAGCCGGACAGAAACATCAATACCATACAGGCAATCACCCACGCAGTTGCCCGACGTGGAATCGCCGCAAACAGTTTGCTCCCAAAACGCGAGATCAGCACGAGCAGCAATACCAGCGACACCAGCGCAATCAGATGCTCTGGTCGAAAGGCCTGCCGCCCACCCTGCGAAGCGATCCAGATCGACGCTGCGACAATGACGATGAACTCGAACAGGTCGTCGATCGCCCCCACCGAAATGACGTATTGCCCCACACGGCTGCGCATCAGGCGAAACTCGTCAAGAATTGGGACGACCACACCCTCGGCAACCGGAGCGGCCAAAAGGCCTACGAATACGGCCACGAACCAGTCGTAACCAGCCACCGCAACGACCACTGTTCCCAGCAACCAGGGCGCGACAATGCTCGTCGCGGTCAGGGTCGCAACGCCGGGCAGGTGTACCAGTGTACGGAAGTCGAGTTCCAGACCGATGAAGAACATCAGCACCAGCAGGCCCAGGTCCGCCAGCAAATGGAGCGTTTCGGCAGGCACCCAGGCTTCGCCACCGGGGACAATGTGCAGCGCCACGCCCAGGTACAGCGGGATGATCACCATCGGAATCCGGGCCCGATGCACCAGACTGCCCAGAGCCCAGGTTCCGGCATAGAGGCCAGCCAGCCATCCCAAAAGTTGCATATCTTCGGTCACGACGCCTTCTCTGATGCGGTAGCGAGCCCAGCAGCAATCGTCTCCAGCCCCTGGACGACATCCCCCACGGACAGGCCGACGACGTTGTTGTAGTCGCCTTCGATGCGTTCCACCGCGACGAGGCCTATCCCTTCCTGGATCGCGTACCCGCCGGCCTTGTCGAAAGCCTTTCCGGTCGCCAGCCACGCATCGATCCAGTCATCGGGCAGCCAACGAAACCAGACCCGGGTCGTGGCCACGGTTTCAACCCTTGCGCCGCCAGTACCCATGACCACAGCCGTATGTACGGCGTGCATGCGACCCGACAGCGACCGCAACATTTCCCTCGCTTCTTGTGCGTCCACTGGCTTTCCCAATACCTGGCCATCCAGTTCGACCACCGTATCGGCACAGATCACCAGTTCCTGCCGCGTCAGGTCCTCGCAGGCGGCAAACTTGGCACGGGCGATCTGCATTGCGGTGTCGGCGGCGGTGGCCCCGCTCAGCCCGGCCTCATCGATCGATCGAACAACGATCCGATGCGGTATGCCGGCACTGGCAAGCAGGTCCGTCCGCCGGGGAGATGCGGACGCGAGGACAATCGGCGGCAGTTGGTGCAGCAATTGTTCAAGGATCAGTCGGTGGTCCGACATGCTCGCGCGGCTCCCACAAGTGCTATCGTAAATCTGAACCGGAACCCCACGCGGGAGACCCTGATGACCATCAGAATACATTATCGCACCTGCCCGCTTTGCGAAGCTATGTGCGGCCTGGAAATCGAACTCGACGCCGACCGCATCGTCGCGATCCGCGGCGATGCGGCAGACCCGTTCAGTCGTGGCCACGTCTGCCCGAAGGGCGTCGCGCTTGACCGGATCCACACGGATCCTGATCGTCTCCGTAAGCCATTGATTCGCGAAGGCGAGGATTGGCGCGAGGCGGAATGGGCCGAAGCGCTCGACTTCGCAGCCGATGGGTTGCGGCGGCTGCAGAAACGGCACGGCCATGACAGTGTCGCCGTCTATCTTGGCAATCCCAACGTCCACAACACCGGCTCAATGTTGATGATGCCGAACCTCGTCAGGGCACTGCAGACCCGGCAGCGCTACAGCGCCACTTCGGCTGATCAGCTCCCCCATATGTTTGCCGCGTGGGCGATGTTCGGGCATCAATTGCTGATGCCCGTGCCGGACCTGGATCGAACCGACCTGTTTGTGGTTTTCGGCGGAAACCCCGCAGCGTCGAATGGCAGCATCATGACGGCTCCGGATTTCCGGAACCGTCTGCGGGCCCTGCATGAACGGGGCGGACATTCGATCGTCCTTGATCCGCGCCGCACCGAAACCGCGGAGCTGGCGCGGGAATTCCATTTCGTCCGACCAGAATCCGACGTATTCGTGCTGGCCGCAATCGTCCAGACGCTGTTCCGCAACGGCTGGATTCGCACGGGCCGCCTGGGCAAGATCCTCGACGGCACGATGGCGCTGCAGCAGGCCACGGCACGTTTTTCACCCGAGCTCGCAGCCGAGCAGTCCGGACTGGATGCAGCCTGGATCGAGGCACTTGCGAGAAAACTGTTCGAAACACCGCGTGCGGTCGTCTACGGACGCCTTGGCGTCTCGACGCAACGGCATGGGGCGCTGTGCCAGTGGCTGATCAATGCGATCAATATCCTGACCGGCCACTTCGATGAAGCAGGCGGCGCGATGTTCGCGACGCCTGCCATCGACCCCGTTACCGCGCCGGGTGCATTCGCTACCGGCCGTGGCAGCTTTGGCCGCTGGCGCTCGCGCGTCCGCGACCTGCCCGAAGTCCACGGCGAGCTTCCTGTCGCCGCGCTCGCGGAAGAAATGACCGTACCCGGCGACGACCGCGTGCGTGGATTCGTCTGCATCGCCGGCAATCCGGTGCTGAGCACACCCGGCGGCCATCTCCTGGATGCCGCGCTCGCGGAACTCGACTTCATGGTCTCGATCGACTTCTACCTGAATGAAACGAGCCGTCACGCCAACGTGATTCTGCCGCCGGTGCCGCCACTGGAGCGATCACACTACGATCTCGCGTTTCACCTGCTGGCCATTCGCAATACGGCAAAATACAGCCCGGCGGCAATTCCGAGCGACGGGCTTTCGGACTGGGACATCGCCCTCGAACTGATCGACCGCCTTCAGCCCCGGCGCAAGATGGGGGTCGCACAGAAATTGACACACGTCGTGCTACGCCGCAGCGGACCAGAACTCTTGCTGGAGCTGGCATTGCTGGCGGGCCCGTATGGATTGCGGGCGCTCCAGCGCGGTCGGTTGCCGCTGACGCTGAAAACGTTGCGGCAGTACCCGCATGGTATCGATCTGGGGCCGTTGCGCCCGGCACTGCCGGAGCGACTGCAAACGAAGGACAAACGCATTGAACTGGCGCCAACGCTGCTGCTCGAGGCCATCGCTAAACTCGAACCTGACGCCAGCTCCGGGGATCCCGACGTCCTGATGCTGATCGGGCGCCGCCACCTGCGCAACAACAACTCGTGGTTGCATAACATTGGCCCCCTGATGACCGGCCGGCGGCGCGACACGCTGTGGATGCACCCCGACGACGCGAAACGCCGCGGCATCAAGGATGGCGACACGGTTCAGGTGGTCAGTGACGCGGGTAACGTGTCGATTGCTGTCACGGTGACCGAGAAGGTGATGCCGGGTGTCGTGTCCCTGCCGCATGGGTTTGGCCATGACCGCCCCGGAATCCGGTTGAGCACTGCAGCGCGGCACGCCGGCGCGTCGATCAATGACCTCACCGACCCAAACCGCGTCGACCCGGTCTGCGGCAACGCGGCGTTCAACGGTACGCCCGTGCGCGTTACACCCGTATAACATCGCGCGGAACAAACCTCGCGGTGGACTGGTTCTCCGGCGCCGGACGGGCCGGTTCATTCCGCGTGTGCCGCTCAGTGCAACAGGCGGTCCAGATAACGTTCGTTGATCTCGCGCGCCGGTCCGTGGACGCCTCGACGAAATGACTTGAGCACCTGTTCGCGGACTGAGCGCGGATCCACGCCATCTTCTGGCGTATCGAACTCCTCGTCCCCGCGATTTTCGTCGCCGTCCCCTTCGTGCGCCAACGGATCCGAAAACGACGGGCGTTCGGCGAGCTGGCGGCGCTGCTCCTGCTTTTCGGCCAGACGCTCAGACGCGCGTTCCAGGTGATCGAGCGCCTGCCAGCTGCGTTGGCGCGCCTCAGAG
>RFIY01000078.1 GCA_003695505.1 Candidatus Dadabacteria bacterium
CCCGATGGATGCGTCGTCAAGACGTCTGGTGTAGATGAATCGATCTGGGTGTTCGAGGGCGCGGCGCATATCTGCGAAAGCCAGGATGACGCCGTCAGCGATATTCTCGAGGATCGGGTCAAGCCCGGTGATGTCGTGATCGTGCGCTACGAGGGACCGCGCGGTGGGCCCGGCATGCAGGAAATGCTCTATCCGACCAGCTACCTGAAGGCGAAGGGGCTGGGCAAGCAGTGCGCGCTGATTACGGATGGGCGTTTTTCTGGTGGTACGAGCGGCCTGTCGATCGGACACGTTTCTCCAGAGGCCGCGGCCGGTGGGGCGATCGGGCTCGTGGAACAGGGCGACCGCATTCGAATCGACATCCCCAATCGCTCGATCGAAATCATGATCGACGACGCCGAACTGCAACGGCGACGGCAGGCGATGGAAGCGAAAGGCGCCGATGCGTGGTGTCCGGCGAAGCCGCGACCGCGCAAGGTCAGCAAGGCGCTGCGGGCGTACGCAAAATTCGCAACCAGCGCAGACCGCGGCGCCGTTCGCGACATCGATCAGGTCTGAATCAGTCGGACGTTCGCTTCAGCCCCGCCAACGGGTCTGCGCCGAGGCGGGACGATGTCTTTTTCGCCGTTTTGGAGGCCGACGCTCCCGAAGCTGTCTCTTTCTGTTTCACGGCAGATGTCACCGGTGCTTTTGCAGCGCGAGCAGTCGCGGATGTTTTTGCCGTTTTTTGGCGACCGCCGGCACGACGCGTAGCGGTCGCTTTCTTTTTCGAAGCCGATTTCGTGGTTCGCTTTGCTGGCGCGGTGGACGGTTTGTCGTCGATCCCCGCGGCGCGTTGCAAGTCGGCAAATGCGGTCTGCACCTCGTCGGCCAGATCCCAGATATCGGGACACAGGTCAGGATCGGTGAAGAAGCCGAAATCGATGTTGTCGCGATAGCTGAACAGCGTGATGTTCAGTCCGCAACCGGCGAATATCGGCCCGATCGGATAGATCGCTTCGATCTGTGCACCGGCCAGATACAACGGGAAACGCGGTCCCGGGACATTGGAAATGATCACGTTGTGGGCGAGGACATTTTCGGACATCGCCGTCGAACTGTACAGGCGGACGCCGAGGTTGAAGGCGTGCGGACTGACGACTTCGGCCCATTCGGCCAGCAGGTCTGCGCCGATCGCGTCCAGTTCCTCCTTGGCGCGAAGCGTTTCCTTGTTGATCTCTCGCAGTCGTTCCAGCGGATCCGCAATGTGCGTCGCCAGCGTGCAGCGCAATGCAGAGACCTGGTTGGAGCCGCGTGCATTCTTGCGTTTGCCGTGCACGGAAACCGGGCAGGACGCAATCAAGGGCTCGTCTGGCAGATCGTCCTTGCGGGCCAGCCAGTTGCGCAGTGCCCCGCCACAGACGGCCAGCACGACATCGTTGACAGTCGTGCCGGTCGCTTTCTTGACCGCTTTGACGTCATTCAGCGACAGCCTTGCAAAGGCCAGATTCCGCTTTGGCCCAACGCGGCGATTGAAATGCGTCGCGGGAACCGAGCGGGCGACCCCCCGTTCGACGCTGGCCAGGTCATCATCGAAGCGTTCGCGCCGGTCGAGCAGGTGCATGTAGTTTTCGATCGACTGACGCAATACCTTTGCGAATTTTCGCGGCTGCTTCGCCAGCTCGCGGCCGGCATATGCCAGCAGCTCGGCCTCAGTGGGTATCGGATCGCCTTTCGGTTTGGGCGGGAGTTCGTCCGGAACCGGACGGGGCTGCATGTCGAATAGCGAGACCATCATCCCGGCGCCCGTGACCCCATCGACCAGCGCGTGATGCATCTTGCCCAGGATCGCGATTCGTCCATCCTTGAGGCCTTCGATCAGCCAGACTTCCCAGAGCGGATAGCGCCGATCCATCGTGCCATGCGTCAGTCGGCCGACGAGTTGCCCCAGCGCCTTTTCGTCGCCCGGTTGTGGTACGACCGCGTGGCGGACATGATGGATGATGTCGAAGTTCGGGTCGTCGATCCAGACAGGATAGTAGAGCCGCAAAGGCACCTCGACGAGCCGCTTGCGAAAGACCGGCGTCGTGCGTGCCTTCTGCTCCATGAATCGCTGCAACGCTTCGTAGGTGACCGGCACCGGCGCGGTAGACGGATCGCAGACCATCAGCGTCGAGACGTGCAATGGTGCTTCCGGCGTCTCCAGATAGAGAAATGAGGCATCGAGCCCTGTCAGCGGTTCCATGGTCAAGGAGTTTTCTCCCCCTCAAAAAAACAAACGCGCGTTGCCGTCATGATACAGCCTCTATCTATATAATCATGTGCAGGCTGCAATGAGCAAGATCGTCGCCATTACAGGGAACATCGGCAGCGGCAAATCGACCGTTGCAAGGCTGCTGGGGCGGCGGGGCGCGGTCGTCATTGACGCGGACCAGCTCGCCCGCGATGTCGTTGCGCCGGGCACGCCCGGTGCGGCCGCGATTCGCGACGCGTTTGGTGATGAGGTGTTCGACGTCCACGGCGAACTGGATCGCAAGGCGCTCGGCGCCGTCGTCTTCGCCGACCCGGACGCGCGTCGGCGTCTGGAGCAGATCACCCACCCGGCAATTCGCGCCGAAATGATGCAACGGATTGCCCGGGCGCAACGACAGGCGCCTCCGCTGATCGTGCTCGAGGTGCCGCTGCTGTTCGAGGGAGGGATGGACCGGATGTTTCCCGATGTCCTCCTGGTCGCGGCGGACGACGACGTACGGCGTCAGCGAATCGCAGCACGCGACAGCCTGCCAGCCGCAGAGATCGACAATCGCATGCGTTCGCAGATGCCGCAGCAGGAAAAACTCGAACGCGCACGTTGGGTGATCTGGAACAACGGTGGACTCGATGCTCTGGAGGCGGCGGTCGAACGGCTCTGGCCTGAATTGACGGGGGCGGTCAATCAGGTATGATCTGTACACGCAGCAACTCGCGCAGCACACCTTCGCTCGCTGACGCACTGGAGCCGGCCGTATGAGTCTCAAATTGCGCCTGATTCTGATCACCGGGTCGGTCTTGCTGTTCGTTTTTCTGGCGATTACGGGGATCAATACGATCACGTTCCAGAACGTATATATGGACACGCTGAGTGAGCAGGGCGTGAATCTGACGCACCTGCTCCGGCGCCAGATCGCGACCCAGTTGTCGATGACCTCTGGTGACGAGGCCAGTCTGTCCCGGTTCTCGTTGCAGTTGCGGGAGTTGAACGAGGGGGTCAGCGGGTTGCGCGAAGTCATGCTCGTCAATGGCGAGGGCACTATTCTGGCGCACCCTGATGTGGCGCGCATCGGCGAGACGCTGCGCCCGGCTCCGGCCAAGCTCGACTGGGATGGGCGCGACACGGTTCTGCGTTCCGACCTCGATCGTCTGTCCCTGTTCGTGCCGGTGCATGAGCCGACGAGCGAACAGACGGTCTGGCTGCGCGCCGACTTCGACCGCAACATGATCAACCAGACACTGGCCGGCATCTGGTCCAAGGCGATCGCCGTGATGCTGTTCGGCCTGGTGCTCGTGTTTATCGCGAACACGTGGTTTTTCAACCGGAATATTGCCCAGCCGCTGCTTTCGCTGCGCGAAACGTTTATCGAAATCGGCGAGGGGAACCTGACCGTTCCGATGCCGGTCTTTCGTGATCAGGAATTCGATCTGGCTGCGCGCGGCCTGACGGGTATGCTCGCGAACTTGCGTCAGATCGTGCAGCGGATGACGACGATGTCGGTCGATCTGAACGAGACAAGTGACCGGTTGTCGCGCGAGTTTCAGATCCTGCACCGCGAATCCGGTCGGATCAGCGAGAACCTCGAACAGACGGAGTCGATTCTGCAGGCGATGCGTTCGGACGTCGAACTCGCCAATACACAGGTTGAGGATCTGTTCCTGCTGGCTCAGGATACCAGCGCCAGCGTCTTGCAGATCAAGGCGAGCATCGAAAATGTCGATGAACGGACCGACCAGCTCGACCGTACGATTGGCCAGACGCTTGAGCGCCTCGCAGCGGTGACGGCCGAAATCGAAAAGGTCGCGACCCGGCATACCCAGATTGCGACCGATACCGACGATATGGCCGGCGCCATTCAGGAGCTCGCGCTGAGCATCAACGAGGTCGGCAGCAATGCCGCTCGCAGCCTGACGATCACGCAGACGGTGCGAGGTCGCGCCGACGAAGGCGTTGGCGCAATCGAGGGCACCGTGCAGGAAATGTCGAGTATTCGTGATGCCGTCCGCGAAGTCGAGACGCGCAGCCAGCGGTTGCAGCAGCGTAGTGAAGAGATCGAGGGTATTCTGCGCGTGATTCATCAGGTCACCGAAAAGACGAATCTGCTGGCACTGAATGCATCGATCATTGCCGCGCAGGCCGGCGAACACGGTCGCAGCTTCAGCGTCGTTGCCGAAGAGATCCGCGATCTGGCCAACCGTGTTCAGCAGAGCACCCGCCAGATCGAAGAACTCGTCAAGGGTGTCGAGGCTGAGACACTGGCTGTCGGTGAGCAGGTACGCACCGCGATTGAACAGGTCGAGCGGGGCGAACAGCGCGTTCTCGAGGCGAAAGACAAATTACTCAAGATCGTCGAGTCGAGCACCGAAAGTGACCAGATGAGCCAGGCGATCGCCCGCGCGATGGATGAGCAGGCCCAGGTATCGGGCAATATCGCCGAAGTCACCAACAAGATCCAGAGCCTGATCCATGATGTCTCGCGTGCGACGCAGGCCCAGGCAGAACAGACCAGCGAGCTGAATCAGACCAGCCGAACCGTTGGTGAACTCAGTGCCGAGGTCAAGCGGTCGATTCAGGAAGAAACCGAGGGCGCCCGGCGCGTGGCGGACGCGGCCAGCAGGATGGAGAATGGCTTGCGCCAGATTTCCGATGCGACCGCGCGGCAGGCCCAGGAAAGCCAGCGGATGACGGAGTCGACGACCGAAAATCTGATTGCACTTCGCGACGCCGTCCGTATGATTGCCTCGTTCGACGAACGATTGACGCGGCTGCGTTCCGAGGCAGCAGAGCTCGATAAACTGTTATCGTCGTTCCGGGCCTGACCATGTGGCCGGGGGTGTTGGCAGGTGGGGCAACGCTGTGCTATGATTGATCTTGTTGTGAATGATCGAACAGGTTTGTGTGCTGCGGGGTGGCAGTTACCTTCTTCTCCCCCCTCGCTCCTGCCCCGCAGCACCATTTTCGATTTGCCGACCAGCTCCGGTCGTACCCCCACACTCATTTCAGACTCCTGAACTTTGCCCCGGAGGACCCCGATGTCAAAAGGCTGGATCCTGTTTGTCGCATTATTTGCCGCTGCACCGGCGTGGGCACAAGACGAACCCGCAGCCGCGCCTGCCACAACGGAATCGGCAGAAGCCACGGCTGAGCCTGCAGCAGATGTCGCAGAAGCCGTACTCGACGAAGCGGCTGCGTCGGCAGAAACCACTGAAACTGGACCAGAATGGGAAGCCTCCTGCGGCATCGGTGGCTCCATGAGCGGCGGAAACACGCGATTTGGTTCGGTCGCAGGGGACTGCCGGATTGCGCGAGAATCGGGCAAGATCCGTGTCCAGCTTGATGGCGCCGGCCATTTTGGTCGTACCCGCTATGGCGGTATCGGTAATTACGCGAGCGGCCTGCCGATTACCGAAGGCTCATTCATCGTGACGCAGAAGGATTATATGGCCTCGCTGCGTGAAGACTACTATGCGCGCGAAGATAAGCGGACGTTCCTTTTCTCGGTTCAGGAATTCAAGAGCAACGAATTCGCGGGCTACGACTGGCGCATCGCGGTCGAGGCGGGCGGCGGTTACCTGTATGTCAAGAATGACAAGCAGGAGCATGGATTCGAAGCCGGGGCAGAGTACGAATTCGAGAATGGCGTCGTGTCGGGCGAAGACGAGCACCGCTACGGGTTTGGTGCCGGCATCTTCGGCGAGACGATTTTCAGCGAACGTAGTTTGCTGGGCTACGAGGCGCGCTACCGGCCGTCGTTCACGGAGCGCGACGACTGGCGTGCACTGCTGGCGACCTATTTCAACTTCCGCATCAACGACTGGCTGGCCTACAAGACCGGTCTGCGCGTCGATTTCGACAAGCAGCCGTCGATGATCGAGCCATATGGCCCCGACGGCAACAAGATCGCGGGTCTGACCGTTTCGGCCAAAAAGACGGATGTCCTCTGGACAAACCAGCTCACGATTACGATTTTCTGACGGAAGTTGCGCCGCCTTGCGGCAAGCGTTGGTCTGGATCGGGTTCCGGCCGTCCTTCGGCTGGTCGGCTGGAGTTCGAACCCCGGATCAGGTTCGTGGCCACACAATGAGCGAGGAGCCGCGTTCGTATCCACGTCACGTTGCGCTTCGCCGTGCGCGAAAAAGCCGCCAGAATAATCGCATGGTTCGAAGCGGTGGACATGGCCCAACGTGGGAAAGTTCGCAATGCGGTGCTGCCGTGATCCCATGACGTTCCGTTTGCTGTTCGTTCTGTTGGTGTTGGGAGGGCTCAGCACGAGTGGTGTGACCCCCTCCGCCGAGCGGGAAAAGATACGCTGCAAACCGAGATGCTGGGATACCGAAGAAATCATCCGCACCTTTCCGCTCACGGTCATTGTGGACGGTGCGGAGGTTCCGGTCGATCAATACTATCAAGGTGATGCGCCAACATTCGTGCTGTCTGCCCACACGGATGGGCTGAGCTGGCTGTACGAGCGCGGCAATTTCACGATTTCCGGGCCGGCGCGATGAGCAGAGCATTTCTAATCACACTCCTCTGCGCAGTCGTATTGCCGGGTCCAGGTTGCGGACCGGTGCTTTGTGGACAGGAAGACTTCCGTGTTCCGAATGGCGAAATCAAAGCGGCGCTCGCGGATGCCGCGGTTGCGCGGTCTGTGACGACCAGAGGGGCGGATGTGCCGCAGCCGGAGGTCATGTCCGTCGACGCGGCCCGCGAGACGACAGATGCCCCATCGCAGATTTCGTTTCTGCTTGCCGACAAGATCACCATCCAGGTCGACAAGGGCAGGGAGGCTCGTGACGACGAGAACCCGGCGCTTCCGACGGAGATCCTCGGCGCGGACCGCACAATTACCTACCAGGATGGCCGCGTCACGATTGAGTATGTCGTGGACGGGCACCATGTGCAAGAGGTCTTCCAGATTCGCGCGTCGGAAATCTATGCGCTGGAACCCGATTCTTGTAAAGCGTCGCAATCGTCCCCTCTGCAGATTCAACCATAACGAACAGGGCGATCGCGCCGTGCGTTGCCCGGGGAGTGAAGGAACACGCCGACCGGCCGTAGCAGCGGCTCGCGCCGACCGGGTCACGTCGTGATCCGGTGCGGGCGGTACGCTGTCTGGCTGGATCGTAGTGAACGGAGGTCGCGATGCAGGTCAGACGTCGATCGTTGGTGCGCTTCCTGGCGGCAGCGCCGCTGGCCCTCAGTCAGCCAGAACGCCGCGCCGCGGCAGCGCCGCCCGGGCCATTGGTCTTCGATCTGGGGCTCTATCCGGTCGCCGGTTTTCAGTACTACGAGGGGATGGCATTGTTGCGACGCGGGCAACTTGTTGAAGGCCAGCCGGTCGAGTTGCGGGCCGAACCGGGTAATCCGTACGATGCCAACGCGGTTGAAGTGTGGGTGCAGCCGGAGGGTGCGAAGCTGGGCTATCTGCCGCGCGCGCAAAATGTCACGGTCCAGCGATTGTTGCTCGGTGGCGCGGATGTCCGGGCGTCGCTTGCCTCGGTGGAGTTCGAGGGCGCGCCGTGGCAGGCCGTGACGCTGCGTCTGACACTTGTCGCGGTCGCCGGGGGGTGAATCGTCAGTCGGCGCGGCGCGCGTTGCCACGCAATTGCGCAAAGATTCCGCCGATCGCGGCAATCGTCAGGTTCGGCGCCAGTCGCGACAGCAGGGCAAGCAGGCGGGCTTCGATGCCGACGGTGACGCGGAAGCGGTCGCGCCGGACCGCGCGCAGAATGCGGCGGACGAGCTTTTCGGGGCGCATCGCGAAACGTTGCATCAGCGCCGCAAGCCGCTCCTGGTCGTCGGCCTGGGTGAAGTCGCCGCGCGCGATGATCGGTGTGCGCACCGCGCCGGGGTGGGCGACGGTGACGCCGACGCCGCTGCCGCGCAGCTCGGCGCGCAGTGACTCGCTGAAGCCGCGAATCGCAAATTTCGTCGTCGCGTAGGTGACATTGCCGGGCAGACCCAGCCAGCCGACCATCGACGAGAAATTGACAACATGGCCGCCGCGCTTCAGCAATAGCGGCAGTAGCGCGTGCGTCACCTGCATCGTGCCGAGCACGTTAATCGCGACGATCCGCTCGATCTGCGCCGGCGTCGCGTCGCGGAATTCGCCGCCCGATGCAATGCCGGCGCTGTTGACGAGCAGAACGCGTCCGGACGACGACCGGACCTGGGTCGCCAGATCTTCGATCTGCGCGCGGTCGCGGACATCGAGTGGGTGCAGGGAAACACTGGCGCTCGTCAGCATGGCGCGGGTGGCTTCCAGGCCGTCCTGGTCGATGTCCGCCAGAAACAGATGGTTGCCGGGCTGGTCGAGCAGCGTCGCGAAGCAGCGGCCGATGCCGCTGCCAGCACCGGTGATGACGGCGGTTTCCGGGAGCGGGCGGGCCACCGGGTCAGGCGGCCTGCCGTCGGCCAGGTGCGTCGGGCAGCACGCAGGCGACGCCGCCACGGTCCATCTCGGCAATGCACTGGTTGCAGTGCGTGCAGCCACTGCGCTCGATTTCTCCCGATTCGATCTTGCGAACAAAGTCGGGGTCGTGGATCACGGCGCGCCCGATCGCAACCAGTTCGAAGCCGTCGGCCATTGCCGTCGCAAGCGCCTCGGCCGAATGCGCTCCGCCAAGCAGCACGAGCGGCAGTCCAACCGCCTCACGCACGCGCAGCGCATCTTCGCGGAAAAACAGCTCCCGGAAGGGGTACTTGCGAATGACGAGGGGGCCGAACAGGATCAGTGCGAGTTTCTGCGCCCAGCTTTCCTCGACCTCGATCATCTGTTTCAGCGGGCGATCACCGCGCAACAGATAGAGCGCGGTCTTGCTCGTGAACCCGCCGCTCATCACAATCGCATCGACACCTTCGCGCTCGAGGGCCTGACAGATCTGCACGGACTCGTCGATGTCGAGACCGCCGCGAAAGCCATCGCGCAGATTGACCTTGCAGAGGATCGGGAAATCGGCACCGACCCGCTCGCGAACGGCGCGGACGACCTCGAGTGGCAGACGAAGACGGTTCTCGAGCGAGCCGCCGTATTCGTCGGTGCGCCGGTTGCTCCACGGACTGAGGAACTGGCTGAGCAGGTAGCCATGACCGAGATGAAGCTCGACTGCATCGAAGCCGCACGCTTTTGCCCGTTCGGCAGCGGTTGCAAATTCGTCGACGACCTGTCGAATGTCGTCATGGGTCATTGCCTTCGAAAAGAAGATGCCCTTGAACAGCCCATACGCGTTGAATTGCCGTGACGGGCCAAGAGATCTGCGACCAGGCAATTCGGTGTTCTTGCTGAAAAAACCGCAATGGCCGAGCTGGATGCTTGCGGCGGCCCCTTCGGCGTGGACGGTATCGGTCAGGCGCTTCAGTTGCGGCATCACCTCCGGACGCATATACATCTGCTCCTTGAACGTGCGGCCGTTGGGCGAGACGGCGCAGTAGGCGACCGTCGTCATGCCGATGCCGCCGGCGGCGATGCGACGGTGGTGTTCGATCAGGTCATCGGACGGAATCGAATCCGGGCACATGCCTTCGTAGGTCGCCGTCTTGATCGTGCGATTGCGCAGGGTCAGACCGCCGAGCTGGAACGGTGTAAAGGCGGTTTGCAGTGCGTCGTTGCTCATGGACTGGTCACTTCCTTCAGAAAAGTGGCGACTTCGTGCATCTGCTCTGGCGACAGGCGGTGGATCAGGCCACGAATCACCATACCGAAGCCCTTTTCGGCGGTTTTGGCGCCGAGCTGTACCGTTTTCATCATGAATCCGCCGAGGCTGATGCGTTCGGCAATCCCGAACAGGAAAAAATCCATGGCCTCGGACGTGAGTCCTTCGAGCGCATGGGCGAGGTGCTGCACAGTTTCCGGCGTCTGGTCGCCCTGAAGGATCTTCTCGATTGCCGCGAAGAGCTCGGCCGAGGTCGGTTCTGTGAGCGGGAAGCGTACGTGTGTAGCCATGACAGGTCCTGCTGCTGGTGGGGACTTTACCATATGGTAGGAATGCCGCTGGATTTGAGCGAACGGTAGAATGAAGGGGCATTCAGCGCCGCGCGACCGCGCACCCAGACAATGGAGAAACGATGAAACCGTTCCTGACGTTCGGAATCCTGGCCATTCTGCTCAATGTTGGTTGCCAGGACAGCGATCCTCTTGCACAGCCCTTCCCGAAGGGGTTTCTCTGGGGAACAGCCACGGCGGGATTTCAGGTCGATATGGGTTGCCCGTCGGCGCCCTGTCTGGACACGCGCAGCGACTGGTACCAGTGGGTGACGACAGACATTACGAAAGCCGATGGGCTGGTCAACGGCGACGACCTGCGGCGCGGCCCCGGACACTGGGAGCTGTACGAAACCGATTTCGATCTCGCGAAGAACGAGCTGCACAACAATGCCTACCGGATGTCGATCGAATGGAGCCGGCTGTTCCCGAACTCGACGACCGGCGCCGACAGTGCCGACGAAGTCGCCGCACTGGCCGACGACGACGCGGTCGCGCATTACCATGCCGTATTCACGGCGCTGCGTGAGCGCGGGATCACGCCGCTCGTCACACTCAATCATTATTCTTTGCCGCTCTGGTTGCATGATGGTGCCGGTTGCTACAAGTTCGTCAAGGATGGCGGCGATGCGTTCGACTGCCCGCGCAACGGCTGGCTCGACCGCGAGACGATCCTGAGCGAGATCGCGAAATATTCCGCGTTCGCGGCCGCCGAGTTCGGTGGCGAGGTCGACCTTTGGGCGACGATGAACGAGCCATATGCGGTGATTCTTGCGGGCTACGGGATTCCAACGCCCCGAGAGCG
>RFIY01000079.1 GCA_003695505.1 Candidatus Dadabacteria bacterium
AGGATCGTACGAATCGTTTCGCGAAACTGCGCCAGCATCCGTTCACGGATCGTGGCGTATTCAGGCTCCGACATCGCTTCGCGGACGAGGACCGGAAGCAGGTCGCCGACGGCGAACATGGCGTCGAGGTAGTGTTCGAACAGCGCGCCGAGGCGCAGATACGCGTCCTGCGCGCTGGTCGGCGCCTGCCGAAAGCGCTCGACCATCGTGGCCAGCGCATCGGTTTTTTCGACAAAGAGCCCGCGAAAGACCTCATCGCGGTTGGCGAAGTGGCGATAGAAGGTGCGTCGCGAGACGCCGGAAGCGGACAGGATGTCCTCGACCGTGCAGCCGTGATAGCCACGCGTGGCAAAGGCCTGTTCGGCATGTTGCAGGATGCGTTGGCGCGCCTGACTGCCGCGCGGCCGGCCGCGTTTGCGCGGCTGGCATGAAAGGACGGGTTCACGGCGATCGGCGTTGGGCACGATGCTCCTTTTATGCTACATTAGTGTAGCAATTAATATGGCAGATTCACGCGCCGATGTCGAGTCCGGCGCCTGACACGCAACAGGAGGTCAACGTGGCCATCGATCGAAGCGCGTTTGTGCGTCTGGCGCGGCGCCCCACGTTCACACCGACCGATTGTCCGAATTTCATCCGCTATCGTGACGAGCGCTGGTATCACTGGTACGCGAGAGTCATTGCGCCATTGCTCGCGGTGACCGGCGGTGGGCCGATGTTTGTCGGCGCGCCAATCGAGGTCTTGTCGGGCGACTACCCGTTCGAGACCTGGATGGTCGTGCGCTATCCGACCCATCGCAGGATGCTTGCGATGATTGTGAATCCGTACTACACGTTCGTCTGTAATCCCTTACGAGAACGGGGCACGGCCGTACTTGAGCTCGCCTTTACCGAACCGCAGCACGCCGACAAAGAGCTGGCCAGGCAGCGCGAGGTGCTGGGTCTGCATCTTGCACCGGCCGAGCAAGACCCGGTTCCTGAGCTCAGCCGACTCGCCGGCGCGCGTGGGTTGCGCGTCGTCTACGCCAGCCGCTCACGCTATGATTTCGATTTCATCACGCGCCCACGGCCCGTTGATCCATCGCCACTGACCTGGCCGGTGACCGTTGCGCTGGCCGGGCCGACAGAGGAACTACGCGCGTTTGTCGCGGATCCAGAGGTCTCCGCGATCTTGCGGGCGCAGAAGCGTGCCGCCGCGGTGCGGTACCGCCGCAAGGGGACGAAAGAGATGCTTGGCCTGTCTTGAATATCAGTCCCGGGCGAGTTCCGGTTCGATTTCCAGCCAGACGTGATCACTGCCGGGACGAAGCCGGCCGAGCAGCTCGAGGATCCAGTACTGCCAGCCGTATTTGCGCCGGAAAGCCTGCCGTGCGACCGATGCTTCGCTGCGTTCGAGCAGGCGTGTCATCCGGCCGCTTACCACGGGGCCGAATGTGCGCTTGCCGGAAACATTGCAGGGTTGCATCTCGCAGGCTGGATTGTTGCGCAGGCGCCGTACTTTCCAGGTGTCTCGGTTGGTCCAGATGTAGATCTTGCCCTCGTCGCAGGCAACCCAGACCGGGGTGGATTTGCGTTCACTATTCTTGCGAAACGTCGTGAATGCAATGTACGTCGCATCACAGATCTGCTGTACATCCGAACGGCTCATCGGTGTTGCTCCTGTCGGCAGGCATCGTGTCGTAGCATGATGATAGCGCGCAAATGGCCGCAGCCGCGAATGGAGAAGACCATGGGCTCGATGGATGATCTGCAACGATGGACGGCACCGTGGGACCGCAAAGAGGGGCTTCGTCCCGGCGATGAGGTGCTGGTACTGGAGTCGGAACCAGAGCCATGGATGTTGCAGGCCACGGAGGTCCGGGAGGGACTGGCGCTCGACCGCCTGCAACCGCCGCAGCCCGGCTGGGTGCGGGTTGCCGATGTGCCCGACCACCTGCTGCGACTGCTGGCTGAACAGGTCTATCTCGACTGTGACGCCGCGGTCGGCTGTTGCGGCGCGCTGGCCAATCCGATTGTCGTCGACGAGGCTGTCGCCCAGTTGCACCGCACCGTCGGCATCTGGCGGGTCGCCGGGACTCCGGTCAGCGTGTAAAGGTCTCGACGGCGGTGTACTGCGCCTTGCGTTCGCCGAGCCTCTGGCGTAACCAGCGTTCATTGGCGCGGACCGACTGCCGGTCAAGCCAGCGATCAAGCAGGGGAACGACGCGACGCATGCTTTCCCGGGCCAGAACGAACGGCGTCTGCGCCAACGGCAGCAGTGGGGTCAGGCCCGCTGGCGGCAATTCGAACTGCCGCTGTGTGGCCGGTGGAATGAACAGCCCGACGTAGCCACGTTGCAGCAAATATTCAAACCATTTCCGGGCTCGTTCCGGTAGCGGCTCTTCGCCCTTTGGCGCGTAGCTTTTGACGTAAGACTGGACCAGCCATTTGCCGTCGTCGCCGGAGCCATTGATGCTCTTGATCTCTGATGCGAGCATCAGCCGGGCCGCGTCCTCGATCGATTCCGGATACCAGCGCGGCTGCACACCCATGACATGGCCGACGTAGCGCCAGAAATGCATCGTCGCCAGAATGTCGTCACGGGTGTTGATGTGGCCGAGCAGTCGCAGCATGTAACCAGGAATGAAGCTGCCGCCCATCAGGGTCAGCAGCGCATCGCCCTGGCTGATCGGTACGCCCCAGGCGTCGAGATCCCAGTCGGGGTGATCGAGCAGGCGGCGACGGACGAATACATGCATCATGCGCACGCGCAGCGCGGTGCGAATGCCGATGCCGCCGCGATCCAGGCCACCTGGCTGTGACACGTCGTGCCAGAACTGCGCGGTTTCAAGAAAGCGACTGTTCGTGTTCTTTCCGGCATACGCCCCCGTGAATACGAGCGGCTTGGCAACCGAGTTTTCGCGGTAACCGTGCAGCGTAATCGCACCGGCGTTGCTGTAGAGATGAGAGCGCCAGTTGCGAAACACTTTTGCGCCGCGCTCGACGAGCCGGCGGTCGACCCAGTCCGGGTCGCGTTCGACCTCGTCGAACAGGCGCAGCAGGGACTCTGGCGCGTTGGCAACGCTGTTTACACCCTGTTCGAGCGCGGTGTCGAGCATGGCGCGGCCAGCCTGCTGGCCCTGGGTCATATAGACTTCGTCAATGAAGGCCTCGGCAACGGGATCGGCATCGTAGTACGTCGAGGCCCAGGTGCGCACGGTAGCGTCGGGTAGCCACGGATCGCAGCGGAACAGTATCCGCACGAGACGCGCGCGCTTCTGCGCCCACGGTTTGTCGCGATTCTCCCAGTAACGGAATTCAGTCGGAATACGCATCATTGGCCAGGGAGCGGCAGCGTCCATCAGGGACTCCGTTCGAAACAGTCAGTCTTGACGGTTATTGTCGCGCGGCGACGTTACTCTGTCAAACCATTGTTCCGGCGGTCCGGTCGCAGCAGTCCATAGCCAAATGCGCGGTCACCCGTACTTTCGGTCCAGACCAGATCGAAGGCCTCGCTCGAACAGCCACTGGCGGGCAACGCAAAGGCATCTGCGGGGCGAGCTTCGCAATTTGTATCCGATGCCCATGCGAATGCGGTTGCGGCGGTCCCGGATGTCGTGAACTCGATTGCCGTACAAGCGGGCCTTCCGTTGGCCGATTCACTGACGCGGGTCGGCCAACCGGGCACCGTGCGTGCGATCGTGGTCTGGTGCGTGGCCGCCAGAACGGCCGTCACAGCGCCCAGCGCGTCGAACCAGGTCACCGTCGTGGTCTCGGCGGTACCATCCAGATCAAAGTCGGCCTCGATGATGGCCCGGTCGGGCGACGTTTCGTATTGCCAGGACAGCAATGCTGCGTTGGCGCCTGTGGCATCACGAATCTGGGCGCTCCGGGGGCGACCGCTTCCGTCGTTACTAAAGGTGACGACCTGGCGCAGGGCGCTGCGACCATCCGTCTCGCGGATCGTTTCGATTGCGCCGGCCGGGCTGCGGTCGGCGGCGATACGTGTGTCGATCAGGCCGTCGGCGGCATGGCCATCGAGGCCATCGATCCAGAGATCATACGCCTCCGCACGGGTCGCGACGACAACGACGGCCGTCAGTGCGAGGTCGGCGTCGATCGCGGGGACGAGGCAACGCGAATCGAGCAGGGCGCTCGCCTGCGATACGGTCTGCGGTGCCTCGTCCGGCAATGTGGGCGCGAACGTGCCAAACGACGACAAAGCCACGGTCATGGCGGTCCCCGTGACGCTTGCCGGCGTCAGGGTGTCGATCCCTCCAGGCAATACCAGCGTGACGGTGGCGTCGTTGAGCTGCCGTGTGTCGAGTTGCCCGAAAGCGGGTCCCCTCCGGAATGGTAACGTCAGCCAGGCCGGTCCCGCCAGTAGTGCCTCCTGGCGCGACAACGGATTTTCGACGTGCGCTTCGACAAATGCCCCCACATCCGTGACGCCAAACGGACGAAGGTCCGCGCGATCGCGCGGGGCGACCCATGCGAGCAGTGTCGGGGCCGCCGGAAGAAGTGTCTCCGGCGATGCCGTCAGGCGTGTGCCATAGGCCGGATCAGCCGGGTCGTCGATGATGACGGCAGGTTGTGCCTCATTCGTCCAGCGCGCAACGAACGCGCCGGCTTCGCGCAGCTCGGCCATACGGTCGGCCACGATCTGTTCATCGATGCCGGTGGTCGGTGCCCCGAAACAACCGACGCAGGCGCACGCAGCCAACAGCGCGACCGCTCGCCTCATGGGCAGACGCCGGGGTTCATGATCCCACCGGGGTCACAGCTCGCCTTGATCGCGCGCAGCGCCGCGATCGCCCCCTCGGGCAGTTCCCGCTGGCCCCATTCGCGGTGGTCCCGCCCCATCGCGTGGTGGTGGCTGGCGGTGCCGCCTCCCTGAAACACGGCTTCCTGGGCGGCGCGTTTGAGCGTCCACCACTGGTCAATCAGGTCGCCATGCCGCCCGGTGCCGTAGAACGAGAAGTAGAGCGCGACGCCATCGGGGTATGCATGGGTTGAACGGCACAGCACCGCGCCACCCCCGCAGACCTCGTTGAGTGCATCGAGGACCGTGCTGCGAACTTCCTGATAGAAGTCTGCGGCACGGTGCCACGGAATCGCCGTTTCGAAGGTATCGGCAATGACGGCATGGTCGATCAACACATCACGAAGATACGGTTGCCGGAAGAATGCCTGTTTCCATTCCGCCGCGCCTTCGCCGCCGGCGGCGGTTTTCGCTTTCTGTTTGCCGCCCATTGCCGTCAACAG
>RFIY01000080.1 GCA_003695505.1 Candidatus Dadabacteria bacterium
ACCGGCGCGGTAACCGTGAACGTCACGCCCTCGGTACCGGGGTTCGGTGCAATCGACAGCGGCCCGATCACCGGCGGCAGATTGGTCACCGTCAGTGTCCTGGTCAGGAACGTGACCCCGGTCGGCGCCGAATCATCATAGGCACGGGCGCGAATGGTATAGGTACCGCTTGGAAGGCCACCGGCCACCGTACAGGTGTCGCTGACGCTCGTAATCGCAAAGGAACCAAAGCTCGTTTCGTATATTCCGTTGCCGTCGCAGTCGTACTCCCGCACGGACATCGACAGATCGAACGCATCGGTGACCGCGAAGGTGACGGCATACGAGACGGTTCCCTCGGTCACCGTCGCGGGCGCGGTGAAGAGAATGGCCGTCGGCGGAACATTTTGCACCGACAGCGTCGCCGTGAATGTCGTGACGGCGCCGCTCTTGTCCGTAATCACGCCAGTGACCGAATAGGACGCGGCCGGGTTCAGACCGTTGAAGCTGGAAGGCACGGTACAGGTATGTGTCTGTGCGGTCAGCGCCTGCGTACCGGCAAGATCGACCGCATCGGTCAGGAAACCGTTGGCATTGCAATCGACGGCCAGCGTCAATGGATTCTCGAACAGGTTCGGATCGGTCACCGCAAGGTAGAGACCGAATGTCGTCACGCCTTCGGCGATCGTTCCCGTGACCGCGGATGCAATCATCGACGGAGCGACATTGTCGCTGTTGTCGAGATAGTTCGGCACACCATCGCCATCGACATCGCCGCCGCCTTCGACAGATGTATTGATGCCGTCGCCATCGTCGTCGATGTCGGTACGATCCGGTGCTGTGTCACCGTCGGTATCCTGGTGCGCCGCGGGACTGCCCTCGTAGCTGTCGGCAAGCCCATTGCCGTTGGCATCCGTCACACCGTTGAAGCCAAGAATCCGGCCGCTGCCGTCCGGCGCGAAACCGTGATCATTGACGCCGTCGCCCGGTATCGCCGGCTGGGCGTCGTCACCTTCGATCAGATCGTAAATGCCGTCGTTGTCACTATCGAGATCCAGATAGTCCGGCGCGCTGTCGCCATCGAAATCGCCAGCGCCCTCGACTGCGTCGGTCACGCCGTCGTTGTCGGCATCGAGGTCGCGATAGTCATCGACGCCTTCACCGTCGCTATCGACTGGTGGCGTCGCGAGGCTGGTATCTCCGGCCTCCGTTGTGTCGGTGATGCCATCATTGTCGCTATCGACATCGAGCGCATCGATCAGCGCGTCGCCGTCGCTGTTGACGGCCGAGCCGCCATTGGTTTCGGCAAAGTCACCAATCGTGTCGTTGTCGGAGTCGACGTCATAGGGGCTGGTGCCGATGGTATTTTCAACGGCATCGGTGAGCAGGTCACCGTCGCTGTCGGTATCGAGATAGCTCGGGATACCGTCGCCATCCGGATCGGATGGCTGCGTGCGCTCGAAGGCGGTCGTCAGGCCGTCTCCATCGTCATCGGTGTCGAGGAAATCGACGGTCAGGTCGCCGTCGGTGTCCTGAATCGCCGCCGGCGTGCCGGCCAGCGCCGGGTCGTAGGCATCGTGGAGTCCATTGTTGTTCGCATCGACAAAGTCGACCGGATTGATCCGGCCATTGAAATCGGGCACGAGGCCGAAGTCGTTCACGCCGTCGCCCGGCAGTGGCAGCGGGTTCTGGTCGTGCCCTTCGATCAGATCAACGATCCCATCATCATCGCTATCGGTATCACGCCAGTTGCCAACCATGTCAGTATCAGCGGTGCTGGCCGTGCCTTCGACCGTATCGGTGATGCCGTCGTTATCGGTATCCAAATCGTAGGCGTCGATGATACCATCACCGTCGGTATCGATCGCGCTGCCACCGTCCGTTTCGGTGTAGTCCGTAATGCCATCGTTGTCGCTGTCCGGATCATTCGGATTGGTTCCGATGTAGGCCTCGACGTTGTCCGGCAAGCCATCGCCATCACTGTCGGTAATCGGATCCGAAGTCGTCGCGCTGCGTGGTGTCGTCACCTGATCGGCACTGAACCAGGCGGTGTTGTCAATCGAGAACAGGTTCGGGATCGCCGCCGTCACGCGAGTGGTGAACGTGACGGTCGCGCTGGCTGCGGGGGCAAGCGTAGCGACGGTCGTCAACGCCGGTGGCGGATTCAATGGACCCCAACCAACGGTCGTCGAGACACTGGGCGCGTAGAGATCGATCTGGATATTGTCCCAGCGAATCGTACCATTATTGTTGCCGTTGTAACGTCGGACGCGAATCTGAGAGTTGCTCCCGAACGGTCCGGTCACCACCAATGCATAACTGGCGTAGGTGCCATTACAGGGGCAGGATGCGTTATTGAACGTGATGCCGTACGGATAGCTGGCGCCGCCATCGGGAGAAAACTGCAGATCCCACTGAGCCGCGGCGTTGACGCCGGTATGAAGGACGTCGAAGTGAACAACGGCCGTCGTCGCCCAAGAGGCATCAAATTGCCGCGTTGCGCCCCGAAAATTAGGACTCGCACGTGGGCGTGTGATTTCCAGCCGACCGTTTCGAACCCGCACGCGGCCACCACCACAGTTCCCATCATCTCCGACTTCGACCCATGGCCCGCCCCAGTTGGCACTGCCGCTACTGGTGTTGCAATTCCCGTTCGTCGGGAACGTGTCGCCATAGACATTCGTGGTTCCGGTCACGACGGTGGTTGTCACGAGCGACGGGTAACCAAATGCCGTTCCCGTCACATACCAGCTCCCCACCGGGACCGGGTCGGTCACGGCCACGTTCGTCCAGGTGAATGGACTCGTATTGGTCACACGGATCGTATAGGTCACGGCCTGCCCGATCGTCACCGGATTGGGCGCCGCGCTACTCAATTTGACGATGGACGGGAAGTAGCTCGCGTCATCGGGGTCGCGCCAGTTGGGGATGCTGTCGCCGTCGGCATCTCCCGTGCCTTCATAGCTGTCGGCGATGCCGTCGCCGTCGCTGTCGAGGTCGAGCGCATCGATCTGACCATCGCCGTCCGTATTGGTGGGGAATCCCGGCGCGTATTCCGTATAGTCCGTGATCCCATCACCATCCGTGTCGGGATTCAGTGGATTCGTGCCGTTCGTCCATTCCGTCCCATTGCGGATGCCGTCGTTGTCGTCGTCGGCATCATCAGGATCGGTCAGCAGCATCGTCGCGACCGTCGTCGGTCCAGGGCTGACCGTGAATTCCGAGCTGCTGCTGGCCAGCAACGTCAGCGTGATCGTTTCCGGGCCTTCGAGCGTTGCGTCGTCGATCGGAGTGATCAACACGGTCGTGCTTTGCTGGCCGTGCAGAATCGTTGCGGTGTTGCCCGGATCGGCGTAGTCCGTCCCGGCAATCGCCGTGCCGGTCAGGCTGTAACTGACAAAGATCGGCGCACCGGTGTTGTTGGTGCTACTCAGCCAGATCGTCATGTACGACCCACTGCTCGTCTCCGAAACCGATGACGACGCCGTCGTTACCGTGATCGAGCCTGGCGAGTTTGGCGCGAGCGGGCAGAATGGAATCGATTTTGTCGAGAATGTGAACGTCGCCTGGTCGCCCGGGGGCGCACCGGTCGCATTGTCGAACCGGAATGTGTCGGTGGTAACTGCGTCCTGGATAATCGTGAACGTCGGGATGCCGTTGCTACCGTCTCCCCACGCATCATCGGCAATCAGATCATACGTCGTGGACGCCGTCAGGCGCAGCGACTGCGTCTCGACGAAGTTGTTCGTCCCTCCCCCGAAGTTGATATAGGGGGCCGTTCCGCCCGGAGACACTCCCGTGTCTCCACAATTGACGTTCGGGTTGCCATCGACCCAGATGCGCGTGCCGGCATTGCCGCACGTCCCGCCGGACGTATGCAGTTCCCAGAGCAGTTCGTTGGCCCACTGATCGGTACGGACCTCGATCGCGACATCGACAAGACAATCTTCGACATAGAGCGTCGTTCCGGTTGTCGGTACCGGGTCATTGCCGCCTTCGGCCGCCTGGCCGATGTCGATGACGCTGTCGAGTGGCGTCCCGTCCGCTGCTGCACCACTGACAACAACCGACCATTGCGCAAAGCAGGAACTGTTTCCGGCGATGGCCAGATTTGACAGCGTCAGAATCGGCGCGGCGAAACTCGATCCTGCACCACCGCCACAACCAATGAAAGAGACCGGTCCCGGCGGTCCGTAGTCACTGTCGATCACGCTCGTGACGTTAACCCCGGACGCGTTGATCGACGAAATGTTATTGATCGTAACCGTGTAGGTGACCGTCTGTCCGGCAAAGACGAGATTGTCGATGTCATCCTCGGTAATCGTTCCAGTCAACAGCGGTGTCGGGCCATCAAAGTCGAGAAAGTCGACACGCCCATCTAAATCGACGTCGTTCAGGCCCTCGGTCTGGTCATCGAGCGGATCGCCGTCGGCGTTGGGATCCATCCAGTTGACCAGCCCATCGCCGTCATAATCCATCGGCACGGATGCCAACACGGTCTCAGTGATTTCGGTGACGTCAGATAGCGAGTCGCCATCGTCGTCGAGATCCAGCCAGGCCGGGAACAGGTCGCCATCGACACCAGCGGTCACGCCGGCTGAGCTGGCCAGGCCATCTTCAACACCATCCGTGTAGCCGTTGCCGTCCGCATCGGAATCGAGCCAGTTGGCGAGCAGGTCGCCGTCGAGATCGGTCGGAGCACCGGTATTGATGGTCGTCCAGTATTCGGTGTAGTCCGTGACGCCATCGAAATCAGTGTCGGGATTGCACGGATCCGACCCGATCGAGACCTCGAGCGCATCGAGCAGGCCATCGCCGTCGCAGTCCTGGTTGTAGACACGTACCGTGACGAGGTTTGACGCCTTGAGGGGATCCCCGGGTATGCGGCCGAAGCCGACATTGGTAATGGTCACGTCGGTGACCGAGGCGTCCGTCGTGACCGCGAACTCCACGATGGCCGTGGCACCAGCGGCGATACTGCCAGAGCGAAAGACGATCTGGTCGTTGGCAGCATCATATTCACCCTGATCGGCATCTGCGCCGTCCGACAGTGCCTGCCAGACCGTGCCATTGAACCAGCGCAGGCTCCCGGTTGCGTAGTAGCTGTAGCCGGGCAACGGGTCGGTAAACGTGACCCATGTCACTGGTACGAGCGTCGTATTGCTGATCACGACCTGATAAGTCACCGGCTGCCCGGGAATCACACTTGCCGCATGTGCCGTCTTCGTCAACGTAAAATCAGGTCGTGCGACAAGTGTCGTCACGGCCTGGCTCGCCAGCACAGGCAGATTGTTGCTGCTCATCTCGGCCTGGTTGCTGATCAGCGCATCGGGTGAGCCAGGAAAGGCCGTCGCGGTCGCTTCGAACGACATACAACGCTGCGCGCCGGCGGCGAGGTCGAGCTGCGGCACGAACCCGTCCCAAACAACCGCATTCAGGCCATTGTCAAAGCGGCCATTGTCCGAAATCGACGGTGCGCTGACGGCCAACCCCTCGGCGATATAGTCGGTGACGATGACATTCAGGATCGTATCGGCGGGGTTGCTGCTCGTATTGGACACGCAGACGTTGTAGGTCAGCAGGTCGCCAGTCGCCGCGAACGGTTTGTCAACAGCTTTGGTCACTTCCGCGAATGTCTTCGACAGCGTAAAGGCATCGCTCGGTGTCAACGTCACCGCGTTCGGGTTGCCCGGCAAGAACGTTCCTCTTGCTGTTACATCGAACGGGTACGTCTGATTCGCAAGGCCTCCGTTGAACCAGACCTGATATGTCAATGTGATCGTCTCGTTGGCATTCATGACGGTCGTGACGGGCGCCAAATCCCACCACAACGTGCGCTGTCCGGCACTCGTCGTATCGACGGGCTCCAGCGGCGCGGTGCTCAGATCCGGCAGTGTGACGAGCGCGGATCCCGTCACATAGGTAATGTTCTGGTCGAAACTGGCCGCGGTACCGATATTCTCGATGTCTGGATAGTTTCCCGTCTGCAGGATCTGCGTGATCGTGCGTGCGCCGCCCTGCTGCGGCACGGAACTCTGATCCGGGCTGCCCGCAACGGTCAGGATCGGCGATATGAACGTCTCGTCGAGCGGCAAAACGACGAAGCCCAGGTCAAGCGCTGTACCGCCTGCCGGCGTCGCGCCACCCCGTGCATCCTGCCCGTACGAGAAAGCAATCGGGCGGTCGGCTACGATATGCGTGCCTTCGTTGTCGTTGTCATTGGGATCCCAGACGCGCAACACATCAAAAATATTCAACGGATAGCAGTTGGGCGTTGCGCCGCAACTGCTGGCATTGGGATTCCCGTCTCCCGTTGTATCAATCGTGTCAAAAATACCGTCTCCGTTCAGATCGACCTGAACCTGCGTGTTGTTCTGGATCGGCGTCACCCAGACCGGGTTGTAGTTGTTCGCTGGCGGATTGCTGGAATCGCCCGGGGACCACGCGATAAAATTTTCCGGTTTCTGATAGCGGGAGGGCACCAGGCTGAACGCCCAGTCGCGCGCAGCGCCGCTGAAGTTGTACATCGACACGCCATAGACTGGCAGGGCCGCGCGAATCCGCGTCGTACCATTGTTCTGCGGCAGGTTCTGACCTGAAACCGTGACGTAGTCGATCGAATCATTTGGTGGTGCGACGCCGGCCACACCGCCCGGGAAATCCCGGTTGTAAAACTGCACCGTCACAGGCAGATCGTTCGGGTTGAACACATAGACGTTCGTGTTCGCCGCTTCGCCATTCGTGCCACCCTCGACCGGCAACAAGTAGTCGGTTCCATAGAGCGGCACCGGCATCAGCGAAAAGAACCGCGAGGCGTAGCAACCGTTACCGGCAGTCATTTCGCCGACCTGGATCGGCTTGTCGGTGACGATCTCAGTGCCGGTTGTGATCGGGAAATAGTTGCCAAAAGAACAGCTTTCGTCGATACAGGTCACCTGGCCGAGCGGCGTCCGCTGACTCGAAAAATGCTGCCCGCGATTCAGTGTAAAGAGCAGCTCTCGATTGGGGTCGGTGCGGGCGTTGCGGATGCGCACCTGCGTGTTGTCATCGAAGGCAACGAGGGTCAGGTCCGTGTATTCAAACGGATTGTACGCCGCAGAAATGCCGAACTTGTCTTCGGCCACCGGCACCTTGAACGAATAGGAGCCTTCCAGCGTCGACCGGGAATAGATTTCCCAGGCGTTGGCAATAAAGGCGCCGTTGCTGAACCCTGCACCGGGCGCCGGCCAGAAATTGTGGACAAGCGAAATCGGTCCACCGACCGCAATGATCCGGTCCCCGCCGTCATAACGCAATTCCGTCGCGGTGTTGCACGGCGTCGACGCACAACGCGGACTGGTCGGCACCGGCCGGTTGATCGGAGACGCGGCTGCGGCATCGTCACTACGCAAACTGACAACGCCACCGGCATTGACGGTATACTTCTCCGTCGTCGCCTGTGTGACACTGTTCGGCAAATTACTTTCGTAACCGTCTTCCCAGTGATCGACGTAGAGGACCTGCCCATCCGACGAGCCGGTCATCGTGATCACCGACACCATCTCGGTATTGAAGGTGCCGCCACATCCTTCCGAAGCTGACGTAAAGCGCAGGAAGTCGTTGGCCTGCTTCTCTCGGCCAAAGACGATGTATTCCTGCACGCCGACCGGCAGCGCGGACTGCGCCGCCGCGGGCAATCCGGCAAACAGCGCCAGTGCGAACAGGCGAGCCAGTCCGTTGCGTCTTCGTGATGTTGGCCGTTCCGAGATCAATGCCATTTGCCGGTAACCGTGGCTGAAGCCATCCAGACGTTGCACGAATCCTTGCTCCCCGACGGGCTGCAAGAATCGTGCCAATGCTGAGCCACTCCAGGCCTCTCAATTTGAGTCGGTGTCGATGCCCGCATTCGCCACCGGAACCCTGTTTGTTTTGCGCAGGCTACAGGGTAACCGGAACCCCTGCAACTGTCAAGGATTTTCCCGCCCATTGACGCAGAATGGCAACAGTACCGTGGCGCACCGTTGCGGCAGTGCAACACCAGTTGTTGCAATCACGAAAGATCGTCTCCTCTCTGGTCGAACTCGCACCGCCCATAGCGCCTTTTGTGAGTTCTGGCATGGCGGAGCCACCGCCCGTCCATTCTACAGCTCCGCCACCGCAATCCCGGTCAGCGGCGTCCGCTGGCGCCCTCTGCATCAACGATGTTCACATCGAAGCGACAGGCCGCCGTTCGGCTACCGTCGTCGATGACGACGTCGATGATATCCGTGCCGGGCAACGCAGGCGCCTGATACAACACCTGTGCGGCATCGATCGCAGCCAGGCCACTGGTCGCCGTCGCCGTTGCGGCAAGCAGGTCACCATCCGCATCTACAGGATCGAGATTCCAGCGGGCCCCGCTACCTGCATCAACCGTTACCGTCACGACGGCGCCGTACGTTGTATCGCCCACGCAGCCAATTGTCGGTGCGTGATTGTGGAACACCCAGGATTCTCCGTTTGGCATCAACGCAAAATCGACCGGAGCGAAGATTTCGGAACGCTGGCGATGCGACAACACCAGGCGGGCGGCGGTACCGCTGACTGCAGCAGCCGACGGCAACATCCAGGTGCCGCTGACGGAAATCGGTGCAGACACCGCGACGTTCCACGCACCGTCATCGGCCAGAAATTGCAACGCGACCGTGCCACCCGCGAGCGGCTGGCCGTCGAGATCGGTAGCCTGGCCAAAGATCTGCCGTTCGAGCAGCACGGGTTCGGTCGTCGCCGCAAGATCATCGTCACCCGCGGGCACCTGGCCACCGTCGTCCTCGACATGGCCGGCGTCGCTGCCCGTGCTTCCGGCGATCGCTTGCAATTCCACACGCAAACGGTAGAGCGTCGGCGGGATCCGCAGCGTGCTGCTGTACGATTCATAGCCGACGAGTTCAATCGTCAGTAGACACTCCGCGGGTTGCGGCAAATCGGAGAACTCGAAACGGCCGTCGCGGTCACTGGTCGCCGCAAGCGGATCTGCACCGCAATCCAGCGCCACGGACGCGCCCGGCAACGGGAACGACCCATCCGTAACCACCCCGACGACACGCGCCCGCGCGGCCTTTTCATCCGTCGAAATCAGTTCGGTCGGCAGACCAAGACAGCCCTGGACCAGAGCTACGGTCAAGAAAACGAGGCAAACTCGCGAGACACTGGACATGGCATTCTCCTTTGCTGTGGACAAAGGAGCAACGCCCGTGCCAGTTATTATGTCTCGTTTCGATACACGCGCAAGCGGATCAGCGCGCCAAGTGCCAACAAAATCCAGATCAGGTCGATCGTCCCATGTCGTTGTGTTCCGGCATTACAGCCGAAACCGGCGCCCCCGCCCAACAACAGGAAATAGCCATCGGCACCTTTCGCATCACGGAACGCCGGAATGCCGTCACCGTCCAGGTCGAGACCACGTTCGTCCATATCGGACAGGCCGTCGTCGTCGCTATCGAGATCGAGAATATCCGGGATGCCGTCACCGTCCGTATCGGGACAGTTGGCGAGATCCGGGAGAACATCCGCGGGACATTCGTCCTCATCTGGAATACGGTCCTGGTCACGATCGCCAATATTCGCATTGTCTGGATCCCAATGGTCCGGCACACCGTCGAGGTCCTCATCGTTGCAGTGCATGCCGCCGCGACATTCGTCCGCGGTCGGCAGGCCGTCGCCGTCGTCGTCATCATCCGCGACATCCGGCAACCCGTCGCCATCCAGGTCGCGTGTGTTATGTTCGAGGTGATTCGAGATGGTGTCGCCGTCGTCGTCCGGGCAATTCAGGCCCGCCGGGCATTCCTCGCCGTCGGGCAGGCCATCGCCGTCACTGTCCGTATCATTGACGTTGAGGATGCTTTGCTCGTCCGTATCGTCAAGATTGCTCTCAAGCTGGTCGGGCAGGCCGTCTCCGTCAGCATCGGGACAGACCAGTCCGGATGGGCACTCGTCACGATCGAGGATCTGGTCCCCTTCGGCATCGGGATCCTCGGAATCAACAAGGCCGTCCGCGTCCATGTCCGATGTGTTGCTTTCGAGATAATCGGGGATGCCATCACCATCGGCATCTTCGCAATTCTGGGGATGCGTGCATTCCACAGAAGTGTCTATACCGTCCCCATCATCGTCAGCATCCTGCTCGTCCGGCAACCCGTCGCCATCGGTGTCATGGTCACTGGGTTCGTACAGATTAGCGATGCCATCGCCGTCACTGTCGGTGCAGACATTTCCAGTGCACATGTCTCCACTCTGCGCGGCAACCGGCGCCGGTCGCACGATAACGAATACGCACATCAGGACCAGCAGTGTCGCCATACAACCTGGACTGCTCCGAGCTCGCACGGGTCTGCGCTTCTTCATGATCACGATCAACCGTTGTTCGAAATAGTCAGATTGTAGTGTACCGCGACCGCAAAATTTCGCCGCGACGCCACCCTGCTCCGCAGCCCCATCAGACGTTGAACCGGAACAGACAGACATCGCCTTCCTGCACGATATAATCGCGCCCTTCTGAGCGCAGTTTGCCGGCATCGCGCGCGCCGGCCCATCCGCGGCAGGCAACGAAGTCATCGTAGGCGACCACTTCGGCACGGATGAAGCCGCGCTCGAAGTCGGAGTGGATCACGCCGGCCGCCTGTGGCGCAGCCGTTCCGGCCGGCACCGTCCAAGCGCGCGCCTCCTTTTCACCAACCGTGAAATAGGTTCGCAGATCGAGCAGGCGGTAGCCGGCACGAATGACACGATCGAGACCACGCTCCGCTAATCCCAGTGCTTCGAGGAATTCGCCCCGCTCTTCGGGGTCGAGGCCGGCAATTTCCGATTCGACGCGGGCACTGACCGGGATGACCTCCACACCAAGCGATTGCGCCAGGTCGGGCAACCCGCTGGGGACGGCCGCGTCACCTTCGCCAACCGCGTCCTCATCGACATTGGCGATCAGTACCATCGGCTTTGCGGTCAGCAGGCCAAGCTCGCGGGAAAGAGGCTCCAGTTCTGTTTGCTCGGCCGTCAGTCTGCGGAGCGACTCGCCCTGTTGCAACGCGGCGGCCAGCGTTTCGAGCTGGGCAACTTCCGCAATCATGGCCTTGTCTCCAGATTTGGCCTGCCGCCGGGATTTCTCGATGCGCCGCTCGACGACTTCGAGATCAGCCAGTTGCAACTCCGTTTCGATCAGTTCGAAGTCGCGTACCGGATCAATCCCACCCTCGACATGAACCACATCCGAGTCGCCGAAACAACGCAGCACATGCAGAATCGCATCGACGGAACGAATGTGACCAAGAAACTGGTTGCCAAGCCCTTCCCCCCTGCTGGCGCCACGAACCAGTCCAGCAATATCGACAAGGTCCAGCGTCGTCGGCACGATGTCGAGGCTGCCCTCGATCCCCGCCAGAACGTTCAGGCGCGGATCGGGTACCGGGACGCGTGCGACGTTGGGATCAACCGTCGCAAACGGGTAGTTTGCCGCGAGTGCACCTGCGGAACTGAGTGCGTTGAACAGACTCGACTTGCCGACATTCGGCAATCCCACGATTCCTGTACGTAGAGCCATGATTTCCTTCGCAGTCGGAGACAGAACAAAGCGGGGGCGGCCATATGCCGCCCCCGGTCACTGATATTCGCCTGTGCCGAAACTCAGACCAGCAGTGGTGCGATCACGAGCGACACGACACTCATGAGCTTGACGAGGATGTTCAGGCTGGGACCGGCCGTATCCTTGAACGGATCTCCAACCGTGTCGCCGACAACGGCCGCCTTGTGCGCCTCGGAGCCCTTCTCGTGTACCGTACCGTCTTCCATGCGGAAGCCGCCACCTTCAAAGGACTTCTTGGCGTTGTCCCAGGCGCCACCCGCATTCGACATGAAGATCGCCATCAATACGCCAGCCACGGTCACTCCGGCGAGCAGGCCGCCGAGCGCCTCGGGACCCATCAAGAATCCGATCAACACGGGCGTTGCGACCGCCATCAGTCCCGGCAGAACCATTTCGCGGAGCGCGGCCGTCGTTGAAATATCAACACAGCGGGCCGGATCCGGATCGGCCTTGCCTTCGAGCAGACCCGGGATTTCGCGAAACTGGCGGCGAACTTCCTCGATCATGTCCATTGCGGCACGACCCACGGCCATCATTGCCATCGAGCTGAACAGGAAAGGCAGCATACCGCCGATAAACAGGCCGGCCATCACGCGAGGATTCGAAATATCGATGACATTGATGCGCGCCTGCTGCATGTACGCCGCAAACAGCGCCAGCGCCGTCATTGCCGCCGACGCGATGGCGAACCCCTTGCCGATCGCCGCGGTCGTATTACCGACAGCATCCAGCGTGTCGGTACGCTCGCGCACTTCCGGCGGCTGGTGCGTCATTTCCGCAATACC